>JBEICO010000077.1:0-6988 GCA_040383965.1 Francisellaceae bacterium | reverse complement strand
CCGGTCCACATTCCAAGACAAGCGTTACACCCATCTTTGCCATAAGCCGAATACTATCCACCCATAAAACCGATTGATAGAGTTGTTCAACCAATGCTTGCCGGATCCCTGCCACTGTACTGCGAGTGGATCCATCGACGTTATGTATAACAGGAAAAAGAGGTAATTTAAATGGGGTATTTTCCAAAGTTTTTGCCAGCGATTCTGCAGCCGGCTTCATCAACAGGCAGTGAGAAGGCACACTAACAGGCAATAAGAGCGCACGCTTCGCGCCTTTCTGCTTCGCTAGCTCCATAGCGCGTAAAACAGCATCCTTGTGCCCTGAAATCACGACCTGTCCAACAGTATTAAAATTAGCGGCTGTTACCACCTCGTTTTCAGCAGCTTCAAGGCAGACAGCTTCGACGACTTCATCTTCTAATCCCAAAATGGCCGCCATAGCCCCAATGCCTTCAGGAACCGCGGCTTGCATCAAACGGCCTCTTAATTCGACCAACTTGACTGCATCTATTAAAGACAAAGCCTCAGCACACACCAAAGCAGAATACTCTCCCAAACTATGACCCGCCATTACAGTAGGACGACTTTCTTTTTCTGAAATCCAGAGGCGCCACAAGGCAACACTCGCTGTTAATAAGGCAGGTTGGGTAAATTCAGTTTGATTCAGTTTTTCTAAAGGACCCTGTTGGGTTAATTGAAAAAGATCGTATCCTAATGCTTCAGAGGCTTCTTGAAAGGTCTTTTGAATGATGGGATGTTCCTTGGCGATGTCTGCCAACATACCAACCGCTTGGGAACCTTGCCCCGGAAATACAAAAGCCATTTTCTGATTCATATTATTTAAAAATCTCCCCTATTCTGCCCTAAAGCAGGTTCTGGAAGACACTTTGGCAGCTCTCCTGATGCACAAGAGGGGCATGTTATCCGCTATTGGTTTTACTGTCAATGCAGCTGAACACAAACACAGTAAAAAGTTACTTAATAGGCTAATTAATTTATGGTAAACTTGCGTATCTATGAGAATTATTAGGAAACAAAGAAATGCTAACCAATATTGATGATCTAAGACCTGGCGATATTATTTTTACAGTAGCGGATCCCTTTTCACCCCCAAATTTGTCTTCAGAACTAAATCCAATTCCGTTTCCTCCCTACGCACATCATATTGCCATGTGTTCACAGGTGGCCTCTGATCCTAAAAAAATCCGCATTATTCACTGTACAGATCGTAAAGGTTATTTTGCCCTGTGCCACACCAAGCTATTACCTTCTAGCCGCTTAACGGAATTTAATCGACATTATGAAGTTATTCGCTGTACGAATAATCTCATACTTGCTGAAACTCTGAAAATATTAAATACCTGGGCATCCTTCGGCATTCCCTTTGATCTAGAAAAAGTCTATAAATTGGAAGACTATGAGGACAGCAAACCCAATATTGATATGCAGTGCCAAGAACTTCGTGAACGTTTTCTACAAGAAAGCTACGCTAAACAATTAAAGGGATATATAGATCGCAGAAAAGTAGCTCCCTTTTCCCCTAAATTGCAGAGTGATATCCAAGAAGGTTTTTTTTGTAGCTCGGTTTTTGTGTATGCTTTTCAAATTGCCGCTCTATTGCTTAAAAATAATGTTGGAGCGCAAGACATTTCAACTTCCATTCCAACAGAATTACATCTGGACGCGGAATTAACGGGCCCCACCCTATTACTTAACAATTTCCTCAACTCAAGCAATGGCTTATTTGCACCCCTTGGAACTTTACAACTTGAATATGTATTAGATGCTGCTGAAAATGCTGCCATCGAAAATGAAAAAAAAGCCATTCCCAAACATTGGTGGGTCAGTTTCCAACAAGGTATTCAAGAAAAAACGCTTCAGGCTCACATGGATCACGTCAAGAATATTTTCTTAGAAAATTTCAGGGCCCATATTCGAAATCTACCTGTAGATCAAACACGAGGTGAGGCTAAATTGGTAATGTCGGTGATGAAGCCGATACTTTTTGCAATGAATTTGAAAAAATGGAAAGAGACTCAGATTAATACCGAATTAGTGCCGTGCCCCACGTTAAGCCCCCACCAAAAGCTTCTAATAAAAGGTGCTGGCCAGATTTAATCTTACCGCTTTTTATCCCGTGATCCAGCGCCAAAGGAATGGACGCACCTGAAGTATTGCCTTGTTCTGAAAGGGTTAAAATCACTTTTTCCATGGGTAATCCTAATTTTTCCGCCGTGGCTTGAATAATGCGAATATTGGCTTGATGCGGAACCAACCAATCAATATCATTAATGCTTAGTTGATGATCAGCTAAAACTTTGCTCGCCACTTTATCTAACATATTAACCGCCAATTTAAAGACGGCATTGCCCTGCATTTGAATAAAAGCGCCTGGCGCATTATCCACATATAAAATATTGTGATATTTACCATCTGCCCCTATTTCGGTCGACAAAATCCCGGGTTCCTTTGATGCCTCTAATACTACTGCTCCTGCCCCATCCCCAAATAAGATGCAAGTTCTTCTGTCTTGCCAATCTACTATTTTGGACATGACTTCAGCGCCAATTAATAAAGGTCGCTTTACCATGCCAGATCGTACAAATTGATCCACCACACTTAAACCATACATAAACCCACTACATGCGGCTTCAATATCAAAAGCAGGACAAGGGGGGATCCCTAGTTTTTGTTGTATAAGACATGCCGTAGGCGGAAAAATTTTATCCGGCGTACAAGTTACTACCACAATCATATCAATATCTGCTGGCAATATGCCTGCTGCTGCAAGTGCTTCTTTTGCAGCTAATGCACCCATCTCGGATGTTGTTTCTGTGCTATTTGCAATATGGCGGGTTTTTATTCCGGTTCTTGATACAATCCATTCATCTGAAGTATCTACGCTTTTGGAAAGATCTGCATTGGAAAGTGATTTTTGCGGTAAATATGAACCTGTACCAATAATTTTAGAAAAAATCATATGGTTGCAGACTGTCCTAGTTGTATAGCCAATTGAGCCTGGATCCGATCGGGAACATTCTTTTCCACTTCTAACATGGCAACCCGAATGGCCATGCCAAACGCTTTTTGTTCTGCTTTGCCATGGCTTTTGATAACAATACCTCTTAATCCCAATAAACTTGCACCATTATATTGATTTGGATCTAAGCGTTTATTCAGCGCCTTCAAAACAGGAACGGCAATCAAGGCTGCCAAACGACTATACCAATTACGGTTGAATTCTTCTTTGGTCATTTTAAGCATCATTTTAGCCAAACCTTCGCTGGCCTTTAATGCAACATTTCCCACAAATCCATCACACACCACCACATCTGCGGTGCCTTTATAGATATCATCTCCTTCAACATACCCAATATAATTAATACCACATTGATTATTCTTCAAAAGCTCAGCAGCCAATTTAACCTGTTGGCTCCCTTTAATGGCTTCAGATCCCACATTTAAAAGACCCACAGTAGGGTTAGGATTATTATCCACTGCAACAGCCAAAACAGAGCCCATTACCGCAAACTGAAATAAATCCTGAGCTTCACAATTCACATTGGCGCCCAAATCTAAAACATGAACATGGCCTTTCATACTTGGTAAGGAATAAACAATAGCAGGCCTATCCACCCCTGGCAGCATTTTTAACACAAAACGCGCAACTGCCATTAAAGCACCCGTATTCCCCGCGCTCACACAAGCTTCAGCAACACCTTCTTTCACTAAGTTAATCGCAACACGCATGGAAGAATCCCTTTTATGCCGTAAGGCAACCGCCGGAGCATCCCCCATGTCTACCACTTGAGTTGCTGGATGAATAATAAGACGAGATGAATGTCGGTGGCCCAGAATACTTAATTGTTGTTCTAACAATTCTTTATTGCCAACTAGGATTAATTGCAAATTTGGATATAGAGACAAGGCCTTAATGGCTGCAGGAACAACTACGCGAGGACCGTGATCTCCTCCCATTGCATCAAGCGCAATGCAGATCGAAGCCAATTTCTGTTACTCTTCCACATCTTCGGTTTTTTCAGCTTTAACAGCAACAACAACCGCTAAACGTCCGCGATAATACCCTTTTGCCGTCACATGATGGCGACGATGAATTTCTCCCGATTCTTGATCAATAGAAAGAGTGGCACCGGTCAATTTGTCGTGTGATCGACGCATTCCTCTTGTAGAACGCGATCTGCGGCTTTTTTGGACAGCCATGGATTTCTACCTCTAGTATTGGTTGTAAAAATGAAGAATACGGACTTCCGCTTTTAATGTCAATCTCACTATATGCAAACACAGCCTATCCTTATCTCTTCAAAACTTTACTATGAAAATTCGCGCTATTCTAATACACTAATCATCTAAGTACAGAGAAGCGTTAATCTCTGACAATAAGGAATTAAGGTCTATGAACAGTATTTGGATAGTGATTGCGAATGCCTCTATCTCCAACATTTACTCAATTACTGAAAAAAACCGCCACTTCACGCTCGTCAAAACCCTTTTTCACTCAGAAAGTAAACTTAAAAATAGTGATTTAGTCTCTGACAGTCCAGGCCACTTCCGAAAAGGCAGCAATGGGTTACGAGGAAGTTATTCAGAAGCGGATGATCATAAATCCTTAGAAATTGAGGGATTTTCTAAACAAATTTGCACCGAACTCGAAAACGGCCGCACGAGTAATGCTTACACAGGGCTTATTATTATTGCAGAACCACATTTCTACGGGCTTATCAAGAAAAACTGCAATCATCATATACAAGATAAAATTAAGCATCACCTAGCTAAAGATTACACCCATTATTCCACTAAAAAATTAAAAGCCGAATTAGAAACGCTACTCGCACACGAAATTCGGCTTTTGTTAATCTCTTGAGTTAAACAACTAGATATATGGCGCACCCTACACATCGATACATATTAAAGTCCTCCCAAAAACTTTCCCCTAAAGTGCTCTATCTCTCATTTGAACGAGAAGATAATACCTTACCAGACTTTATTGCTGGCCAATTTATTACTCTCCATATAGAAGGCCCCCAGAAAATTTTGCACCGCAGCTATAGCGTTGCCAATTCTCCAAATCATGGCAATACCATTGATATCGCTTGTGCCTTTGTGGAAGGTGGCGTTGCCAGTAACCTATTGTTTGGACTTAAACCAGGTGAGTCTGTCCTTGCAAGCGGTCCCTATGGCCTCTTTGTTTTAAAAGACGAAAGCCCCTCCCGGTATGTGCTGGTCGCAACTGGAACAGGTGTGACACCCTATCGATCCATGCTAGGTGAATTAGAAAAACGTTTTACGAACACCCATCCAAATCTAAAAGTAGATTTAATCTTTGGGGTTAGAAACCAGCAAGAGTTATTGTTTAAAGATCAATTTTTAGAGTTTGCCAAGCAACACCCTCATTTTCAATTTCATGCGTGTTATACCCAAGAAGCCAATAAGGAACTGCTGGCTTTTGAACATGCATGTCGAATACAACCTATTTTAGAGAATTTAGCTTTAGATCCCACTCAAGATGTAGTCTACCTTTGCGGTAACCCAAATATGATTGATGAAACTTTTTTAATGCTAACCAACAAAGGGTTTGATAGAAAAAGTGTGCGACGGGAAAAGTATTTGTTCTCACACTAACCTTTAAGTCATGGTCTCCAACCAATAGACCACCACACTCACCACCATAAAGATAATCACTACTGCTGCAATGCCATCTACCGCATCATCTGACAATGTTGGCTTAGTTTCCTTCATCTTGAGTATCTTCCCAAATTTTGATGGCGGGTTGTTGAATATCGGCATGATCCCGACGTTTCCCAATCCATTGAGACTTGGCTTCTTCTGCTCGCCGAGAATCAGAAGATGCTTCTGGCTTTAGATCAAATTCTTGTAAAAAACGATCAACTTCGCTGACATAGCCTTTTAGGATGGGCTGCTTTCTCCAGAATGACATCTAGGATCTCTCCCCTCTTCACCACTAATAATATGGATCTTCACCCGTAGTATGGTCTGTCGCATCCCGAATTTCTATAATTTCAGGAAATTTTTCTTTTAAGGTTTTTTCGATCCCGTGCTTTAGAGTAACGCCGGCCATTCCACAGCCATGGCATCCGCCCCCAAATTGCAAAACTACAATTTTATCTTCAATCATTTCTATCAGGGTAACCCTACCGCCATGCCCCGCCAAACCTGGATTAATTTCGGTTTCAAGTACATATTCGATTCGCTCTCTTAAAGTACTATCTTCAGCAAAGCCTCGACCTTTAAGGTAAGGCGCCTTAATGGATAACTGGCCACCCATGTCATCTTCTTTAAAATCAATTACTGCCATTTCCAGAGCTGCTTCAGAGCCTTGCTCTATAAAAAGCGTAAAGTCATCAAATACAAATGGATAATCTCCCGTCTCTTCTTCCCCTGGAGGACAAAACGTAACAGAAACTTCGGCAAGGGAGGTTTCTGGATTGGCAACAAAGACTCTAAGGTTCATTCCTTCAATATCTTCTTTTTGTACTAAGCTCCGAAAATGGGCTACCGCTGCTTCTGTCACCACTACAGAATCGAACCCGACTAATGCTACCTCTGCCATCTCACCTATCCTCGTGTTATCCAACATGAGTTATTGTACCAAAATTATGACTTAAGAAGAACCTCGGCTTTAGGGGAAATTACACACTTAAGAGAGCAGCGAGTTAGCTCCCAAGAATAAATTTTTTTGTAAGGCATCAACTTATGTATAAAAATATTTTTAAACTAATGCTGCAGATCTAAAAAAAAAATGTATCATAAGTCCTTCAAAGCAGCTTAGCCAATGAGGATATAATTTGAGTAACGGAGTGAGTAAACCGACAGGTCCCCATGCGTCAGGAAAGTTGTCGCCTCTGAATTAAACTAACTTAGTGGGGCGACAATGGAGCCCTGTATGCGAAAATGTACCCAGTATTCCGCCGAGTTTAAAGAAAAATTATTAGCAAAAGTATTCTCCCCT
>JBEICO010000076.1:0-7156 GCA_040383965.1 Francisellaceae bacterium | reverse complement strand
CCTAAAAGTATTAGAAGTTCATGAAGGGTGGGTTCATTTGGGAACAACGTTAAATGGTTTGAGTCAACCGATCTGTACTTTTTTAAGTAAAGGACCACCGTCTTCTACCACAACCCAAGAGGGTTTGGCCATTATTATGGAAATTTTTACTTTTTCTTCACATCCATTGCGGTTACAAGGGTTAACTGATCGCATTAGAGCCATCAGTTTTGCGGAAAGTGGTGCTAACTTTATTGAGGTTTTTAATTTTTTTCTAGAGCAAGGATGGTCCGAAAAAGAAAGCTATACACGTACCGTACGCGTATTTAGAGGGAGTACTGCATCCGGTGGGCCTTTTACCAAAGATCTTGTTTACAATAAGGGATTTATTTTAATTTATAATTATATTCGATTGGCGATACAGCAAGGATTATTATCCAGGATCCCACTGCTTTTTCTGGGCAAGGCAACGCTAGAAGATCTCCATATATTGTCGGATCTCGCAGAGGAAGGATTAGTCATTCCGCCTAAGTATATTCCGCCCCAATTTAAAGATCTTGCCGCTTTAAGTTCATGGATGTGTTACTCTTTATTTTTGAATCAATTAGACTTAAAACGATTAGCCCAAGAATACAAAGGTATTTTGTAAGCTAGTAAAATAATACTCATGAAAATAATTAAAATGCCAATCCATAAAGACCAGTTATTGGGCAATTCGCTAAACGCAGCATAACCCACTAAAGTACTTAACAGAAATTTACTAAATCCAAAAGGGGTTAAAAACGTCACTTCTGCCAGTTGGTAAGCTCTGCCAAAGGATAAGTGTGCCATCGCGGCTAAAATTCCAAGTACTATTAACCATGAATAATGAGCTAAGCTTGGGTTTGTCCATTCGAACATTGCAGGCACTAAAGAAACTGGCGCCATCAATAATAATAGATAAGTGGCAAGGGAAGTTGGGGTTTCTCCTAAACTGGCTAGTTTCCGCGTCAAGAGTTTATTGCCACTTAAGATAATGGCAGAAGCAAGGGGCAGTAAGGCATAATATCCAATCGGGTGTTTTCCTCCCATAATAGGAATATCCGGCCTGGAAATGATAAAGGCGCCTATTAAGCTTAAGAATATAGCCAGTAATCGTTGGAAGTTCATTTTTTCATGCAATAAAATCCAAGCGCCCACCACTGTAAAAATGGGGCCCGTAAAACTTAAGGCAACCCCTTCTGCGATGGGCATGGTTTTTAAGGTTAAGTACCACAAATAAATTCCTGCTACAGCTGATGTTACTCGAATAAAGTGTAAGCCAGGATATTCTGTTTTAAGGCTTTTTAAGCCTGCCTTTAAAATCCAGGGACATAAAAATAAAGTGCCAATCATATTTTGGAAAAAGATAATCACATTCACCGGCAAAGGATCTATGCCAGAATCGGCTATTCCGCCCGATAAATAACGCACAATGCCATTGATACCTGCAAAACAAGCCATAGATACCACTTTCCAAAATGCCCCTTGCCAGATTAAGGGCGGGGAAAAAGGAAAGGTAGAGGCAACACTGGGCACGGTCACTTTATTCATCCAGCAATTCTACTACTTTGTAGGACTTTCAGCAAAACAACTAGTTATAGAGTGATGATACAATTCTTTAAAGTCCTCTCACTCCTGAGGGGAAGAGGATGCCCGTAGGGCGGGAATTAAGTTAGTTAGAGGATGTTTACGATGATCCCGCGTATTCAACTAGCCAATGCCATTCGTGCTTTAAGCATGGATGCTGTGCAAAAAGCCAACTCAGGGCATCCGGGTATGCCTATGGGGATGGCCGATATTGCCGAAGTCTTGTGGAATGACTTTTTAAACCATAATCCTGCAAACCCAGCCTGGTGTAATCGGGATCGTTTTATTTTGTCAAATGGTCATGGGGTTATGCTGCAATATGCCCTTTTACACCTCACGGGTTATGAAGTGTCGATAGAAGATCTTAAGCAGTTTAGGCAGTTACACTCTAAAACACCTGGTCACCCTGAATATCGAATAACGCCTGGCGTAGAAACCACCACAGGGCCGTTGGGGCAAGGGTTGGGTAATGCCGTAGGAATGGCTATTGCCGAAGCGGTATTGGCCACTTTTTTCAATCGCGAGTCCTTTAAAATTGTTGATCACTATACCTATTGTTTTATGGGCGATGGTTGTTTAATGGAAGGAATTTCCCATGAAGTCGCGTCTCTTGCGGGAACATTAGGATTAGGGAAGCTAATTGCATTTTGGGATGATAATGGGATATCCATTGATGGCAAAGTTTCCGGTTGGTTTTTAGATGACACATCAAAGCGCTTTTTGGCGTATGGCTGGCATGTGGTAGAAGTTGATGGTCATAATACAGAAGCTATTCATGTAGCGATAAGGGCTGCGAAAAATGAGATAAATAAACCCAGTTTAATTTGCTGTAAAACTATTATTGGTTTTGGATCACCCAATTTAGCAGGGAGTGAAAAATGTCATGGCGCTGCTCTTGGAATTGCAGAAGTGGTTGCTGCACGCGAAAAATTGGGCTGGAAATATGAACCTTTTGTGATCCCAGACGAAATCAAAAATGCTTGGGACGCAACTGCTAAAGGCAATAAGGCAGAACAAGCCTGGGATCTGCAATTTAAAGAATACCAAACAGCATATCCAGAATTAGCCAAAGAATTTTTGCGGCGTGTTGTGGATCAACAGTTAAATCAAGAAACATTAGAGTTAATATCAAAATTTGCCCTAGAACAAGAACAGAAAAAGCCAGATATTGCTACGCGTAAAGCCTCTCAAAACACTTTAAATATGTTAGGTTCTCTTTTGCCAGAGCTCTTAGGGGGATCAGCAGATCTATCAGAATCTAATTTAACGTTTGGCCAATATTCCAAAGCCATTGAGCCACACCATTGTGATGGAAACTATCTGTATTATGGTGTAAGAGAATTTGGGATGTCTGCCATTATGAATGGTATCGCGTTGCATGGGGGTTTTATCCCGTATGGTGGTACATTTTTAACTTTTTTGGATTATGGACGAAATGCGGTACGCCTTGCTGCTTTGATGGGGATACGGGTTATTTTTGTGTACACCCATGATTCTGTTGGTTTAGGAGAAGATGGTCCAACGCATCAACCAATCGAGCATTTAACCCTGCTTAGGATTACACCAAATATGTCGCTCTGGAGACCTTGCGATGCGACAGAAACGGCGGTTGCATGGAAAATGGCTTTGCAGCGAACTTCTGGTCCCACCAGTTTGGCACTCACCCGCCAAACAGTTATGCATCAACCTAAAACAGCAGATCAAGTAAAAAATATTGAAAAAGGTGGATATGTTTTAAGAGAGTGTCAAACACCTATAGATGCTATTTTGCTTGCCACTGGCTCTGAAGTAGGCGTAGCGATGCAAGCAGCCGAAGCATTAGGGAAAGAAGGGTTGCAAGTTCGGGTGGTTTCTATGCCTTCAACAGATGTTTTTTTAACACAAGAGATGTCTTACCAAGAGACCGTGTTACCCTCGCAGGTTAAATGTCGCGTTGCAGTAGAAGCGGGCGCTACGAATTACTGGTATCAGTGGGTGGGAAGGGAGGGCGGTGTTGTGGGGATAGATCGGTATGGAGAGTCTGCGCCGGGGGCTAAGGTCCTTGAAGCTTTGGGAATAAGTGTTGCTGCGGTTAAGGCAAAAGTCAGAGAAGTCATGAGGAATATGAGTTAAATAGAAGGGGAGTGATATGAGTATAAGAGTGGCAATCAATGGATTTGGGCGAATTGGACGAAATACGCTAAGGGCCTTATATGAATCTAAAAAATCTTATCCTCTTAAAATTGTGGCGATAAATGATCTTGGGGATCCAGCAACAAACCAGCATTTATTACAACATGACTCTACGCATGGTCGATTTCCAGGAACAGTGTCTTCTTCTAAAGATACTATGTTAGTGAATGGTGATGAAATACGGGTATTTGCGGAGCGTTCTCCTGAAAAACTTCCTTGGGGAGATTTAGGCATTGATGTGGTATTGGAATGTACTGGAATTTTTGCAAGCAAAGAGAAAGCTTCGTTACATTTAAAAGCGGGTGCCAAGAAAGTGCTTATTTCAGCACCTGCAGGTAACGATTTACCTACCATTGTCTATGGAATTAATCATCAAGGGTTAAAAGCCACGGATCTCGTGATTTCTAATGCTTCTTGTACGACGAATTGTTTAGCTCCCCTTGTTAAACCATTGCATGATGCTTTAGGGGTAGTCAGTGGTTTAATGACCACGATCCACGCCTACACGAACGATCAAGTATTGTCGGATGTGTATCATACGGATCTTCGGCGCGCACGCTCTGCTACTCAGTCTATGATCCCAACTAAAACAGGTGCAGCAGCGGCAGTAGGACTTGTGTTGCCTGAATTAAATGGGAAACTAGACGGTTTTGCAATGCGAGTACCGGTATTAAATGTATCGGTAGTTGATCTCACTTTTATCGCTGCAAAAGCAACTACAGTAGAAGAAGTGAATTTGATCTTAAAAAATGCAGCAAGCGGATCTTTAAAAGGCATTTTAGAGTACAATGACGCACCGCTTGTTTCTATTGATTTTAATCATAATCCGGCCTCTTCTATTTTTGATGCAACACAAACAAAAGTGATTGGTAATTTGGTAAAGGTGCTTGCTTGGTATGATAATGAATGGGGTTTTTCAAATCGTATGTTAGATACGGCAGTTGCTTTGGCAGAGGCAAAATAGGCCTATGCGTTATCACTTACTTTCGAATTGTGATCTTAGTGAAAAACGGGTATTAATTCGAGTAGATCTAAACGTTCCGATCCAAAATGGAAAAATAATTAATGATGCCCGTATTCAAGCCATCTTACCCACCTTAAAATTATGTTTGGAAGCGAATGCAAAGATCATGCTTCTATCTCATTTAGGCCGCCCTATTGAAGGACAATTTGATCCCAACTTTTCTTTAGCACCGATTGCAGTTCGTCTTTCGCAACTTATAGGTCAACCGGTTCGTTTGGCTAAAGATTGGTTAGAGGGCGTTCAAGTTGCGCCTAAAGAAATTGTGTTATGTGAGAATGTTAGATTTAATTTTGGTGAAGAAGCGAATGATGAAGTTTTATCTAAAAAAATGGCAGCTTTATGTGATGTGTTTGTGATGGATGCGTTTGCAACTGCCCATCGCGCACAAGCCTCAACCGTTGGGGTGGCAAAATATGCGCCTATGGCAGTAGCAGGGCCTTTATTGGTGACAGAATTAACGGCGTTGCATGCGGTGATGGAGTCACCCAAACGGCCTTTGGTGGCCATTGTGGGAGGGGCTAAAGTTTCTGATAAATTACAAGTCCTGCAGTCATTAGTTGAGAAAGTAAATGTGTTAATTGTGGGAGGCGGGATCGCGAATACATTTATTGCAGCTTTAGGGCATTCGGTGGGCAGTTCTTTATATGAACGCAACCTAATTCCCATTGCGAAAGAATTGCTCCAAAAGGCGTCAGGCACTTTTTCCTTGATGCTTCCCATCGATGTTGTGGTTGCAAGAGATATAACCGATACCTATAGCATTCGAACAACGAAAATAGCCGATATCAAAAGTAGTGAAAAGATCTTAGATGTAGGACCAGAGTCCTCAAGACAATATGAAAAAATGCTGGCACGAGCGGGGACTATTTTGTGGAATGGACCCATGGGCGTTTTTGAAAAAGAAGCTTTTCAAGAAGGGACGAAACAATTAGCGGAAAATATCGCACACTCTGCTGCATATTCTGTAGCAGGGGGTGGAGAAACTTTAGCTGCAATTGAAAAATTTAATGTAGCAGATAAAATCTCTTATATTTCCACAGGTGGGGGCGCATTTCTGGAGTATTTAGAAGGTAAAACCTTACCAGCCATTGCTGCCTTGGAAAGTTGATTACCAATTCCACATCATTTCATTTTGATCCATATTTTTGGTAACCAATTCAGACAATAAATCTATTTCTTTAAGCTCTGCTGGCGTCATGACAAAATCACAAGATCTCGCATTGACTTCTACTTGCTCCGCATTTCTCGCGCCAACGATGGCAAAAGTATTGGGTTGAGAGATAAGCCAATTTAATGCAATATTTCCCACACTCACTTGATATTTTGCAGCATATTGTTTAAGGCCTTCTAACACTTTTTCGACGGCTCCAAAAATATTGGGATTTAAGAGTTTATTATGGACTCTAGTATCACCGGGTTTAAAAGCATGGTTGCTTTTAATTTTTCCGGTTAAAATTCCTTGTGCTAGGGGAGAGTAGGATAAAATAGAAATATTATTTTGACGGCAATAAGGATTGGTTTCTTTATCATATGATCGCCAAAGAAGTGAATATGGGGGTTGGTTGCTTACAATTTCACCATATTGCTTAGCTTCTTTAATTTGTTGCTGTGAAAAATTAGAAACACCAATCTGTAGTATTTTACCCTCTTGTTTTAATTGGTTTAGGGCCTTCATGGTTTCTTCAATGGGAACAATCTCTGTTCCAAAGGAACCCGAAGGCCAATGAATTTGGTAGAGATCAATATAATCTGTTTGTAAATTCTTAAGAGATTGATGACATTCTGATAAAACTTGTTCATATTTTAATTTGTTTGAGAAAACTTTAGTTGCTAATTGATATTGAGAACGTTGAATACTGTTAAGTGCTTTCCCAATTAATTGTTCAGAATAACCATTGCCGTAGACTATAGCAGTATCAATCGTTGACATTCCCAATTCTAGAGCTTTATGGATGGCATTTGTAATGTCTGTTTCATTTGAATCTGGCCACATGCTTTTGTCTGCTTGCCAGGTACCTAAGATAATTTTAGAGAACTGGATGTTCGTTTTGCCGAGATTTCCGTATTGCATATCACTATCCCAAATGTATGAATGTCATTTAAAGAGTAAAACAATACAGTTTAAAACTCAAGATTTTTAATGGCGTAGTTTTTAGAAAGAGAAAATGAAATTTTCAGATTTCCCTTTTTGGCTACAAGCATTAATCAGGTCTTGAATATCAGCAACAATTTCCTCTCTTTCCTTTGGATCCTTTTCATCTCTCCAAAGTTATATTAAACCAGAAATGCCTTCATGGTCGAGCGCAAATCGAATGGCGTTTTCAATAAAAATGTTTTTCCTGGAAAATGGGACACCATTTTTGACCAACAATT
>JBEICO010000075.1:0-7239 GCA_040383965.1 Francisellaceae bacterium | reverse complement strand
TCAATACTGGGCACTACATTACTCATGTTATCTCCTTGCTTTACAAATTAAAGTTCAGCTTAGAGACAAATTATCAAATTAAACCTTTAGCTTCACACCTTCTCACCGGTAGGACACAATAAATTACTGCCAAATGAGGAAATTATTAACCTAACCGCAACTTCAGGCTTAATTTTTTCTAAAAAGACTTTTAAGACAGGGTGATCAATGTCAGGTTTTTCTCTTACCAAAAGTTCATTGCCAACGATATTAATATGAAAACCTGAGTGTAAATTATCGAGTTGATTAATTCTCTCTGCAAATAGTTTGATAGAATCTAAATTAAATGCCTCAATCTTTAATGCAATATTAAAAAAAAGTATATTCTTTTTTTTCTGAAGTTCAAAAAGAAAAGCTATATCTTCAACACCGATACTCTCATAAACAGTTAAACCAATCGTATAATATTTGCCCTCTTCAAAAAGAGTATCCTGAAATGCTTTTCGAAAGGGTGTTAAGCTGTCTGCATTAGAGGTTAACATGAATAGAAATCCTTATTTAATATAATTTAAAGCACGAGTAAGACTTTAGAGGAGAAATGTTACAGTTCCGCAGCTAAATTGTCAACGCAGCTTATAGGGGTTATTACACGTTTTTAGGACTCTTTTAAGGACATTAATGTCACATTACCACCCGAAGCAGTAGTATTGACACTTAACGTTCGTTCGACAGCTAGTCTTGGAAGCATATGGGGCCCACCTGCTTTCGGGCCAGTACCTGATAATCCTTCGCCTCCAAAGGGGTGTACACCCACTACCGCACCAATCATGTTGCGATTCACATAGGTATTTCCGACATGAACATTATCAACAATATATTGCACTTTATCATCAATACGACTATGAATGCCTAACGTTAGGCCATAACCCATTGTATTTATCATAGTAATCACTTGATCTAAATTTTCAGACTCGAATTGGATCACATGTAAAATAGGGCCAAACACTTCTTCGGTTAGCATTTTAATATCATTAATTTGATAAGCACATGGCGCAAAAAATTCCCCACGAGGTAATATGGGTAAATTCTCGGGTAATGGACATGCAAAAATTAATTCTGCTTCCTTGTCCATGCGCTCAACATGTTGTTTCAATTGGGCAACAGCTTGTTTATCGATCACTGGTCCAATATCGGTAGATAAGTGAAGTGGATCACCTATCTCAAGCTCCATCATCGCACCTTTTAACATAGGAAGAATGCTAACAGCAGCTTCTTGTTGAATAAATAAAATTCGAAGAGCAGAACAGCGCTGTCCGGCACTGTTAAATGCTGAGGCAATAATATCTTCTACCACTTGCTCTGCCAAAGCAGAAGAATCGACAATCATCACATTTTGACCACCGGTCTCTGCAATGAACGGAATAATTGGACCCACTCTTGCAGCTAATTGTTGATGAATACCGCGTGCCGTATCCGTTGAACCTGTAAACATAACCCCCTGAATATTGGGATCTTGCATAAAATGTTCGCCTAATAGGCTACCACGGCCCACCAGCAGTTGCACCGCATCCTTTGGAAAACCTGCTTCATGCAATAACTCCACTGCTCTGGCCGCAATTAAAGGGGTTTGACTTGCAGGTTTCGCAATCACAGTGTTTCCTGCTGCTAAAGCTGCAGTTACTTGTCCAAGAAATATTGCTAAGGGAAAATTCCAAGGACTAATACAGGCAATTGTGCCACGGGCATGCAGTGCTAATTGATTATATTCACCTGTTGGTCCGGGTAATACATTTTTTTTGAAATCAATTCCACACCGTACTGAATAATACCAACAATAATCTATGGCTTCTCTAACTTCAGACGCTGCATCTTGAACGGTTTTTCCACCTTCTCGGATTAAAAGTGCCATTAATTCTGATCTATGCTCTTCTAAAAGAACAGCCATTCTCTCTAAGCACTCTGTACGAGTCAAAATAGAGACTTTATTCCAAGTTAACGCAGCCTTGACACTATTTAAAATTAAAAGCTTCATTTGATCTAAAGACACAGAAACCATGGGCTTTTCTAAAATAGTCGGTTGAAATTGTTTTATTTCTTCTAAAACAGGATAAATTTCAGAATTGTCGGTGAGATCCAAACCTCTTGAATTAGGCCTTTCTTCTCCAAATAAATTTTGGGGTAAAGGAATTTTAGGGTGCGGAATTTGTGTTAACGACTTTATAGCCAAAACCGGATCCGTCATCAGCTCTTCTATTGAGTTTTCTTCATGCAAAATTCGATTCACAAATGAACTATTTGCCCCATTCTCTAAAAGCCTTCGTACCAGATAGGCTAACAAATATTCATGTCCACCCACAGGCGCATAAATTCGACACGTTAAATTTAATGAAGTATCTGCTAGTAAGGGATCATATAAAGCATCACCCATGCCATGTAAACATTGGAATTCAAAGTCTCGAGCGTGGCCAGCTAATTCTAAAACTGTTGCAACTGTATACGCATTGTGCGTCGCAAATTGTGGATAAATGGCATCTCTTGCTGCTAATAATTTTTTAAGACAAACCACATATGAAACATCGGTTGCACATTTTCGGGTAAAGACAGGATATCCTTTAAAACCGCCTTCTTGTGCCCATTTTATTTCAGAATCCCAATAAGCACCTTTCACTAACCGAATGGCGAATCTCCGCTTAGTAGTTCTAGCAAGGGTAATGAGCCAATCTATGACAAAACTTGCACGCTTTTGGTAAGCTTGCACTGCAATTCCCAGCCCTTGCCAATTTCCCAAGTTTGGATCTTCTACTAATTTTTTAAATAATAATAAGGATAATTCTAAACGATTGGCTTCCTCAGCATCCAGCGTTAATCCTACATTGGCCGCTTTTGCTTGTGCTACAAGTGCTTTTAACTTTGGATATAATTCAATTAGGATTTTCTGGTGTTTTTCCAATTTATAACGAGGATGTAATGCTGAAAGCTTTACCGAAATGCCTGGGCTTTTAATGGTCCCAAGTCCACCCCCAACCTCTGCAATGGCTTGAATAGCTTGGGTGTAAGCTAAAAAATACCTTTCTGCATCTTCTGCTGTTCTTGCCGCCTCTCCCAACATATCATAAGAATAACAATAACCTTTTTTTTCCTGATTTTTTGCTCTTTTAATGGCTTTCTGGATGGTTTCTCCCATCACAAACTGCGCGCCAAGCATAGTCATTGCCTGCGTAACCGCTTGCCTAATTACCGGTTCTCCTAAACGATTAACCATTCCATTTAGAATTTCTTTTTCCAAGATTTTGCCCGTCCAGGCTAAGGCTTTAGTTGCCGCATTTACAAACCAAGTATGTTTTTTGCTTAAATGCTTATTCCAATCTCGGTTGGATAATTTATCTTTAATTAATTGATCTCGCGTTCTTGGGTCTGGGATCCTTAATAGGGCTTCTGCCAAACACATTAAAGCAACCCCTTCCTCAGAAGATAAGTCATAGGTATATAAAAAGGCATCTAAGCTCTTACTTTTTAAGCGATGTTCACGCAAATTCCGCATTAAAACCTGGGCTTTCTCACGAATACGCACAAGACAATCTTCCGGTAAAGAGGCTTCCAGAATTAGCGCTTCAACACATTTGGTTTCATCCATTCTATAGGCATGGGTAATTAGCGGATCAATCTCGTTTATCATATAGCCCTCCAGAAAATTCTTTTGGTAAGGGAGCTCTGTTTGAGCGCAGCAAGTTAGCTCCCGAAACCAAAAGAATTTTCTGGAGGGTTATAGGTTAACTTAAAACCAGTTTTCGCACAGTCTCAAATTCACGTGTAATGATATCATCTGGTTTGCGCCCAAAAAGACTTACCACAATAACTACCAAATAAGACATAACAACGCCGGGTAAAATTTCATACACAAAACTGCTTAACCCTAAAGCACGCCAAACGATAACAGTCAAACCACCTGTTAACATCCCCAACACAATACCATTTCGTGTAGTTCGCTTCCAATACAGAGATAATACAACGGGAGCACTAAAAGTCGCACCTAAGCCCGCCCAAGCAAAAGCAACCAACCCCATAATGCTTTGACTCGGCTTTCTTGCTAGATAAATAGCAACTCCTGCAATTAAAAGCACCGTAAAACGCCCAACCCAAATTAATTCCCGTTGGGAAGCATTTCGTCTGAATAAAGTTCTATAGAAATCTTCTGTTAAGGCGCTGGATGCTGCTAACATTTGTGAATCAATGGCACACATGCTAGAAGACAGAATCGCAGCTAATATAATGCCTGTTGCCCAAGGTGAAAAGACTTGTTTTGATAACTCTATAAAGACGGTTTCTTGATTTTCTAACGGACAATCACAAAAATGGATAGAACCCACCATCCCAACTAATATTGCACCAACAAGTGACAACGCCATCCACCCAATACAAACTCTGCGAGCCAAAGGGATTTCTTTAACAGATTTAACGGCCATGAATCGCACTAAAATATGGGGCATTCCAAAATATCCAAGCCCCCAAGAAAAAAGACTCACCATTCCCCAAAAAGTTAACCCTGCTGTTGCGCTTAAATATTCTGGCTTAATCGCTATGATTTTCTGCATACTCGCATCCCATCCACCCATATTTTGAATAGCAAAAAGCGGAACCACGAAAAGACAAATTAACATTAAATTCCCTTGAAAAAAATCTGTCCAACTCACTGCTAAAAATCCCCCAAAAGAGGTATATAGCATAATAATGGCTGTTCCTAACCATAACGCTTCAGAATAGGTTAGCCCAAAGGTAGAGCTGAGTAGAATTCCACCTGCACACAATCCTGACGCCACATAGAAAATAAAAAAAACAAGGGTGGCTAGGGCGGCAATCATGCGAATGGCTTTAGAATTATCTCTATAACGGTTATCTAAAAATGCAGGAACGGTGACAGAATCGTTAGCAACTTCAGAATAGATCCGCAAGCGCTTTGCCATTAAACGCCAACATGCATAAGCACCAATCGTTAATCCAATAGAAACCCAGATTTGTCGTAATCCAGATGCGTACACAGCTCCTGGCAATCCCATTAACAACCAAGAGCTCATATCTGATGCACCTGCGCTTAGAGCAGCGACTGCACCGCCTAAACGCCGTCCACCTAATATATAATCCGATAAATTGCGTGTAGCAATATAGGCAACCAAACCCACCATCATAACCAGAACTAAATAAGTCACAAAAGCAATAATGGTTGAGGTTTCTAACAAAATGCTCATTTTATATTATTCATTAATGTTTATAATCGGCATAAGAGAGCTGCTCTTGTACTTGATAACACTGAAAGTTCAAAATAAGCTCTTCTAACTGCTTCTCGCGTTGTTTTAAAGGATCCACAAAAACAGGTAAGGTCCAATGTTCATACGTCGTTAATATTTTGAAATGAAATTTCTTGTATTCACTAAGCCCTGCAGCGTCATTAACATCCACCAATACCTTTTTAAAATTCAGTTGCTTA
The DNA here is from genome assembly GCA_040383965.1 of Francisellaceae bacterium. Lineage (GTDB taxonomy): Bacteria > Pseudomonadota > Gammaproteobacteria > UBA6186 > Azoamicaceae > CADEGZ01. Next base: position 1,778 of record JBEICO010000075.1, on the reverse strand, counting down.
AAAAGAGTTTCCAGAAAACCGGCCAATACAACGCTTTTAAATTCAGCGCCGCGTCCATTCTCTACAAAAAAATCATAAAGATATCCAGTGGCTTTCTCAATTTGCACATAAATACTTCCAACTATTTCTCCATCCGATAATGCGAAAATCGCAGGAGTATCCGCATCTATCTCTGCCCGAAATTCAAGCGAACTCTTTAACGGTGATATTTTTTTTTGATATTGACTATGAGTTAGTCCTAATTTATTCGTACATCCAATATTAGATGCACCTAATCGCATTAGGTATTCTTTAAGAGCTAAATTCTCTTGATTACACGTAAAAGCATAACGCTTAATTTCAAAAGGAACTTTAGAAATGGCGGATTTAAGCGCGTCCCACAAACCCCGATAAACCAAATCGTTGCGATAGTCGGGATGCGTAAGTACGGTGATTTCGACTTCATGTTCTTCAAAATGATATAAAGATAAAAAACCAACCAGAGTGTTTTGCTGGTTATAACATAGGAGCTCGTTAACACCTGGATTTTTCCTGTTTTCAATACTGCCCCAATAAAAAATGGGTTCATATCCTTCCATACGTTTACACTGTGAAACAAATTTTTTCACTTCTTTTAGTTTTGTCTTAGACAATTGTGAATAGCCCGACACACTAACTTGTTTCAACTGGTCATCCATACAGTTAAAAGCTCGCTTTATGTAAGATAACGCGATTATATCGAGGAACAGCTCACAATGCCAACCTAATGTTATTTCTTCCGGTAATTCCCGCAAGACCTTTTTTCTTTTGCAATTAATGTGAGAAGCTAAACATATGTTCTGTTATCTGGTGAAAGAGAGGGATAATGGTTACAAAAAAACGACAACAATTACTTTTTTAATTTCCATACAGGATCCCTATTGGGAAAGATAAAACTCGATCGTTTAATTAAGCGAGATCATCGTATCAAGACAAAAATTAGAAAAATGGCCTAAATCTCATTATGAATGTAGCAGGACACAGTAATTGACTTCACGAAATGGAAACAGTAAGCTTTGCAATTCTTTTGTTGTGAAAGCGCTAGAAATGACTTGTTCAGATAGTTAAGTGTTAAAACTGGTATGGAATTAAGGGGGAATTATGTTTACTTTAGATGGAAACAAATTACATGAGGTATTTAAATCTGAGGATGGACTTACTGTTCGCGTCAAAGCAAGCTTGATGACAGCAACTATTTCAGGAAATTCATTTACCCCGCAAATTACTTCTGGTTCCACAACATCTGCTCCAAGCGCGCCTTCTCTTTTTACTCCAAGTTGGAGCCAAAACCAGCTACCGTCTATTTCTAACGTCGTGGCGGAAATGCTAAGAGTTTCTGGGCCGAATGATTCAAAATGTGTTAGTACAACGGGAACGAATGCAACTTATGGTCCTTTTCATGATTTAGATGCATTAAAGAAATTTCTTGATGAAACTAAAAATTTTGAAATGGTTAAGAAAGGTAAATTTACTATTGAATTTAAACAATTTGGAATCAAATTGGAAAACTTAGAAGCCCTATCTGCTTTTGAAGAAGAGTTGAATAAGATAGATCCTGCATCCAAATTTAAAAGTAAAGCCAGCTAAATCGCCATTCTAAATGTCATGATCCCCGCGAATGCGGGGATCCAATTACCCTCTGATATTATTTCTTCGTTAAATAGAGATCCGTACTGCTACCTTCAAACACTTCTGTTGCCAGACAAATCGTGTCAGATAATGTTGGATGAGTATGTATGGTCAAGGCAATATCATCTGCC
>JBEICO010000074.1:0-7274 GCA_040383965.1 Francisellaceae bacterium | reverse complement strand
GATGGGGGATCTCAGATGAAAATATTGTAAATTAATTATGGTACTTGGTATAGAATTAAATCAAATATTAATTTCCCTCTCCCCACCGGGGAGAGGGTGCCCGCAGGGCAGGTGAGGGGGAATTGGTTATGCACATTCATATTTTAGGCATTTGTGGCACCTTTATGGGCGGTCTAGCCGTTTTAGCTTCGCAATTGGGGTACAAGGTTACTGGATCGGATCAAAATGTTTATCCCCCCATGAGCACCCAACTTAATAAGCTAGATATCAAAATATTTCAAGGGTATGATGATCTCTCACAACTTGCCCCAACACCAGACTGTATTGTCGTTGGAAATGTGATGAGCCGAGGGGTTCCGGTTATAGAAGCTATACTAAACCAAAATTTACCCATGCTCTCAGGCCCGGAATGGCTAGCGCGATTTGTACTTCAGGATAGACATGTGATTGGTGTATCTGGCACCCATGGCAAAACCACGACCACCAGCATGGTAGCTTGGATTTTAGAACAGGCGGGTTTAAATCCTGGGTTTTTAATTGGTGGCGTACCCAATGATTTTGGAATTTCCGCTCGGTTAGGAGACAAGCCCTTTTTTGTGGTAGAAGCCGATGAATATGACTCAGCATTTTTTGATAAGCGATCAAAGTTTGTTCATTATCGTCCTAAAACGCTTATTATCAATAATATAGAATTTGATCATGCAGATATTTTTGCAAACTTGGCTGCTATTCAACAGCAATTTCATCATTTGGTTCGAACGGTTCCAGGTGAGGGAAACATTATCTATCCAGACTTCGATCAAAACGTGCTGGAAGTTTTACAGAAGGGTTGTTGGTCTAAAAAAATATCTTTTACAATAGATAAAGGGCGAGAAGAAGGTTGGCATGTTAAATCTCTTTCCAAAGAAGCTAATCAATTTGAAGTCTGTTTTCAAGAGCGATCATTTGGACAATTATCTTGGAATTTACTAGGCCAACATAATGTTCAAAATGCTTTAGCGGCGATAGCAGCAACCCATGCAGCTGGAATCGATCCCAAAATAGCGATTGAGGCCTTATCGAAATTTCAGGGTGTAAAACGTCGCATGGAAATCAAAGGCATAGAAAGAGGCATTACAATATATGATGATTTTGCACATCATCCAACCGCTATTAAAACAACATTAGCAGGGTTACGAGCAAAAGTAGGTACGGGTAGCCGAATCATAGCAGTAGTCGATATTCGTTCAAATACTATGAAAATGGGCCATCATCAAACACAATTGTCAGAGTCTGTACAAGACGCTAATGAAGTTTATTTATTTCGATCTCCGGACATTATTTGGGATGTTGATCAAGTTTGGCAGCAAGCGAATAAACCCGGGGGTGTATATTCAGATGTTCCAGCATTACTCAGCCAATTATTAAAAGAGTCAACCATTGAAGATCATGTTATTTTTATGAGTAATGGTGGATTTGGTGGGATCCAATCGCTCTATTTAGAAAAATTAAGTTAACCTTTAAATTTTTTATGGGGATCTGATTAATAAAATTCTATGTTGTATGGCATGTTTCGAAATAACGATATGAGTTCTCATTTGGTGATCTGCTTTTAACCCCATTTGAAAATCTCTAAGAATAGAACTTTTTAAACGAGATTCTAGATAAATAGACATCAAAGGTAGGGGATGACTCACTTCTTCTAACCGAAGCGTACCTACCCATAAAGGGGTTCCTTCTTTTGAAATAAAATCAGATTTCCAAATTTGTATTACCAGTCGATTATAATCATTAACAGGCTTTGCTACGACAAGAACCGGTAATCGATCGCGGTGAAATTTTGGCATAACTGGAAATTGAGTGGGTAAAGGATCATTAGCGAGTAACATGACCGCTGTTTTAAGAGATAATTTTGGAATGGCTCTCCAGCCCATTTCCTCTAACTGTTTTTCTACTGAAGTTAAACTTCCGAGCCATTGAATATCAAACACCGTCGCTTGATGTTTAAAGGCACCGGTTCGATAGAGCCCTTGAGTATCTCCTTTTCCTTGCCACCATTCTTTTAAAATCAGATTATGTGTTGACCATTGTCTTATCAATTCTTGTCTTTCTTCTGGGTAAATATTTGCAGCATAAACGGAAAACATGATGCTAACAGTCAGAATGCCGGGAAGTAGGATTGCTCTTATGGGTACATGTTTTACTTCAACTTTCCGGTAGATAAAGGCTCCAAATGTCACAAAAGCGGTTCCTAGCGTAAGGCTGCCTAAAATATCTGTAAACCAATGCATGCCGAGGTAAATCCTTGAAAAACTAATGACCAAGATGGTGGGTATGACAATGAAAAATGGAAGCCAGCGATATTTTCTTGACACGGAATATTGAATTAAGAATGCAGCCATTCCAAAAAATAATGTGGTGGTTAAGGCGTGATTACTGGGGAAAGCGTATTGTTGGATGGAGTATAGGAGACCTTCGGGTCTTTGGATTGCGGTATCGAATTTAATGAGAGAGCCTGTGATAAAACCAAGTCCTACTACCAATAGCAAGGAACTGGCGGCTTTAAATCTTTTCAGCCAAATAAGCCATATTCCAATAGCAGTAGCCGTTGGTAACAAGACAAATGGAGCTCCAAGGCCGGTCAAGAGACCCAGAGTGCTTATCCACTTATCTGAATATAATGCTCGTAAGACTTGATATACCGGCTCATTCCATTCTGCAATCCCAGTGGAATTTAAAACATCATATTGAACCCAGTAGAAACTAGAGGCTGCTAATAGAAAAAGCAGCATTAGTCCTAATTGCCCTTGTTCAGTTCCTTGTGATGTTTTTAAGACTTCCCTTAGCCAAGAAAGGCGGTTCAAAATCCGCCAAACCATATCCAAGCATTTAAAAATGAAAGATAAAATCGAAGCGCCAATAAATAATAAGATTTCATAAACCACCCAAAGCGCCAATAACAGTAAGATCACAAAGAGCCCTGCTCGGCTTGCTTCTTCAGGAGTGAGACTACCAAGGGACATTCCAATTAAAATGCCAGGTAAAGAATAAAGTGGTGCCCAAGCAATTGCTGAAAGGATATTAAAGACGAGGAATCGTTTTGGGCTCATATCCATCATGCCCGCAATAACCGGTATCATGGGGCGAACTGGCCCGACAAATCGCCCAAAGATGATACTTTTTCCGCCATGGTTCTTGAAAAAAGTTTCGCCTCGTACCAATAACTTAGGAAATTGTTTAAAAGGCCAAAACCCTCGAATGCGATCGTGGTAGTGATACCCTAACCAATAGCTGATCCCATCTCCGGCAATAGCTCCAAGCACTGCCCAAAACAAGGTTTCCCAAAAGGGAAGAATTCCAGCGCCCATCATTGCACCGATGGCAGTCATCATGACCACGCCAGGCACCAATAGACCAACGATGGCGAGAGATTCAGAAAGAGAAATCAGAAAAACAACAATGCCAGACCAAGTGGGATGAGTACTGATCCAGTCTAAAATGGGTTGGATAGATTCATGAGTCATTGACTAAACTTGTTTCCAGAAGAACCTTATTACTTCTAGTCTAGTCGAATTGCTGGTAGGGTGTCTATTAACGGTTTTCAGGGTAATATAGCCCTCCAGAAAAATTTCTTGATCTTGGGTATTAACCCGCGACACACACAAAAAGAGCTCTCTTATCAAAAGACTTTTCTGGAGGGCTATAGACATCTAAAGTCTTATTATTGCTTCAAAGCCTCCGGCGTTGGCAGTTGACCAAAATCCGGCACTTTGAGATCTTTTGCGATCTGTTCTAATAGGGCTTTATTCATTTGATGTGCCTTATAGAGCTGGATAAGTTTTGCGCCTGCTTTTTCAGGATCTCGTTGTTTTGCCCCGGTTGAAGCAGGTAAAGTTGCACTCGACAAATGAATGGCCTGAAGACGTTTGCTTAGATCTTGGTTTAAAGCAGAAGCTTCTTCTAATTGATCAGGAAGACAAATATGGTTAACAATAGGCTCCATTGCTAGGGTTCGTTGTGTTAATAGACTATATTGATCAATGACGAGATGAAGAGGTTTTTTATTTAACTCTACCATTTCTTGAATTTTACTAATCGATTCTTGTGCTTGATCCAAATGCATTCTTTCTTGAGAAGCATAGTCGCCTTTTTTAAACGGGATCAATAATTTGGTTTCAAATTCCACTACGGCTTGATTAAAGCGTTTTTGCGAAGCCTCAATCTCTTTATTTATTTTGGCCAAGTGTTCATTGATAAGTTGAAAATCCTTACTTAAACTGGTGGTTTGCGCTTGAGTTTCTGCTTTAATGGCAAGTTCAATTTTTTCAACTTCCTGAGTTATTCTGGGCAATTGCTCATTCCAGTTTTTGATATCTTGTTGCAAATTCTTTGCTTTAAACTCAACATTAAATAACATTCGAGCCGCAATGTCCGCAACATTACCTTTTTTGGGCGAAGTGGATTTGCCTTGTGCTTTTTTCATAACATCAACCTCCAAAATAAATTAAAGTAAAAAAACCATCCTTGGTGAAAGCTGTTTCCTCTATGGACGGGGTAATTAAAACCTGAAGGCAATGTTCAAACAATCCGGATCTTATGTTCGGATAAATAACGGATATTTGTAGGCTAGAATTTATTCGTGAATTCGCAAAGATCAACAATGGGGCATTCAATACATTTGGGTTTCCTGGCAACACAAATATATCTACCGTGTAAAATAAGCCAATGATGTGCATCTTTTTGAAATTTTTCAGGAATAATTCTTATTAATTGATCTTCGACTTCTCTTGGTGTTTTACCTTTAGCCAAACCTATGCGATTCGCTACCCTAAAAATATGCGTATCCACAGCTATGGTAGAATGCCCAAAGGCTGTATTTAAGATTACATTGGCTGTTTTACGGCCAACGCCAGGGAGGCTTTCCAATGCTTCTCGAGTACTCGGAACTTCACTGTTAAATTTTTGGATCAAAATTTCGCAGGTTTTTAAAATATTAGTCGCTTTAGTATTATAGAGCCCAATGGTTTTAATTGCTTTTTTCAATTTGACTAAACCCAATTCCACAATTAACTCAGGCGTATTGGCAATTTGAAATAAGGGAGCAGTTGCTTTGTTCACACTAATATCCGTTGCTTGAGCAGACAAAATTACGGAAATCAATAATTCGAATGGGGTATGATAAATAAGCTCTGTTGTTGGGTTTTGGTTTAACTTTTGCATTCTTGCAAATATGTCTTGTATTTTTTTAGGCGTCACGTTTGCTTCTCTTTTGATTGACGCGTTTTACCGCTTCTTTAATTTCATTTTGGATTTTAGAACGTTCATTGGGATCTTTTGGGGGCATGAGCTTTGGGGCTTCCTGTAGAATAAGACGTTTTTGTCTGGCTTGATAACGCATTTTAGCGGTTTCAGCACGCTGTTGTTTTTCAACCGATCCCGGTGCAATAGAAGTTTTAACCAGATCAATACAGTCCATAGGGCAGGGGGCAATACAAAGACCACAGCCAATACATTCGTCTGTTAGTACGGTGTGTAAGAATCTAGGTGCGCCTAGGATAGCATCTACAGGGCAGGCGGGAAGACATTTGGCGCATCCCACACATTCTGCTTCTCGAATAACTGCAACTAGCATTTATTTGATTCGGGTTCCCGGATCAGAATTAGAGTTTGGCTCTAAGATCCATAATTGTTTCCCACCAGGGCCAGTGGTTAACACCATGCCTTCGGATACCCCAAAACGCATTTTACGAGGGGTTAAATTGGCTACTATGACCACATATTTTCCAATTAAGTCTTTAGGTTCTGGATAGGCTTCTTTGATCCCAGAAAACACTTGCCGGATCTCACCTCCCAAATCTAAGGAAAATTTAATTAATTTATGAGCTTCTTCTACATGTTCAGCATGAATAACCTTGGCAACTCTAAGATCAATTTTAGCAAAGTCCTCTAGAGTAATGAGGTCGCGAATGGGATCTTCGGTTAAGGGGGTAGGCTTAATGGGATCTTCCAATATGGGTTCTAAATTTTCTTTAGCTTCTTCAGACATAGCAATAACCTCTTTCAGTTCTATTCGTTGTAACAAGGGTTTAAAGGCGTGAATGGTGTGATCTAACAGGGGATCCTTTCGATTATCCCACGTGAGTTCGATATTTAAAAATTCTTCAACTTGTTTGCTTAGCGTGGGCAATACGGGTTTAAGATAGGTTATCAATATGCGAAATAGGTTTAATCCGACGCTACACACATTTTGAGTTTCGACATTGCCATCTGTAGTTTTTGCCAAGATCCAAGGTTTTTTGTCATCAATATAGCGATTTGCTTGATCTGTAAGCTTCATAATTTCTCTGATAGCTCGGCTATATTCTTTGGCTTCATAATGTTCTCTAATAAGTTCACCAGCTGCAACAAAGCTTTGATAGAGTTCAGGCTCGCCACATGCTTTCGCTAATTTTGAATTAAATAGTTTAGTTATAAATCCGGCCGTTCTGCTTGCTATATTCACTAATTTTCCGACTAAATCCGCATTAATTCGCGCGACAAAGTCTTCCATTTGGAAATCAATATCATCAATGCCGGTTCCTAGTTTACTGGCAAAATAATAGCGTAAATACTCAGGGTTAAGGTGATTTAAATAGGTTCTAGCATTGATAAACGTCCCGCGAGATTTCGACATTTTTTGGCCATTCACCGTTAAAAATCCATGCACCACAACTTTACTTGGGGTGCGAAATTCGCTTGCCATTAAAATGGCTGGCCAAAATAAGGTGTGAAAGTAGACAATATCTTTACCAATAAAATGTACTAGCTTCGTTTTACTGTCTTTGTGCCAAAATTCTTCGAATGAGAGTGCCGGGTTTTGATTGCATAAATTTTTAAAACTGGCCATATATCCAATAGGGGCGTCTAACCATACGTAGAAATATTTACCAGGCGCGTTAGGGATTTCAAAACCAAAATAAGGTTTGTCTCTTGAAATATCCCACTGTTGTAAACCCACCGTAAACCATTCTTCGAGTTTTTTAGTAATTTCAGGTTGTAGGTGATCTTCATGAGTCCACTGTTTTAAAAAGCTTTCAAAATGTTCTAAGCAAAAGAAATAATGCAGAGATTCCTTTTCAATAGGGGTACTGCCAGAAACCACGGAAATCGGATTTTTGAGATCTAACGGGCTATAGATGGCGCCACAGGACTCGCAGCTGTCACCATATTGATCTTTTGTACCGCACTTCGGGCACTCTCCTTTGACATAGCGATCGGGTAAAAATAAATTTTGCACAGGATCATATGCCTGTTTG
>JBEICO010000073.1:0-7310 GCA_040383965.1 Francisellaceae bacterium | reverse complement strand
TGAAAACATTTAGTGTCGTAAATGCTATGCAACACGCAGAATTTACACCTGCTACTTTAGTGGATACAGCTCCAGGTTGGATGAATGTTGGACATCATATTGTTAAGGAAGATAAAAGTAAAAATTTTGGAATTATTGATATTTCTACTATTTTGCAGAAATCTAGTAACGTTGGGATCACAAAATTGACTTTATCTGTTTCACCAGAATGTTTAATGGACACTTATTCGAAGGTGGGTTTCGGGATGCCTACGGGGAGTGGGTTTCCTGGTGAAAGTGGTGGTGTATTAGTGCAGCCTTCAGAAAAAGGTACTTTTGAACTGGCAACTATGGCCTTTGGTTATAGAATGAGTGTAACTCCTCTACAGTTGGCTCAAGCCTATGCTGTTTTGGGTGCGGGGGGCATTAAGAGACCTGTTTCCTTTATCAAGCAAAATGAAATCCCAGGAGGAGAACAAGTCATCGATCCTGTGGTAGCACGACAAGTGGTAGACATGCTAGCTGGAGTGGTAGAATATGGCAGTGGTTATAAAGCTCAGGTAGTTGGGTATAGAACCGCAGGAAAAACAGGAACTGCACGTAAACTTGCAGCCAATGGCGGATATGATAAAAATAGACACGTGGCGGTATTTGCAGGCTTAGCACCTGCTTCGGAACCTCGATTCGCGATTGTTGTAATGGTGGATGATCCCCATAAAGGAATGCATTATGGTAGTCAATTGGCAGCACCTCTATTTTCTAAAATTGCTGCTGGAGCCTTACGATTGTTTAATATACCACCAGATATGATTGATCATTCAGAATTACGAGTCGCAAAAATTGAGGACGGCGCTAGAGTTAATGAGTGAGTTGGTTATTCAAAGAATAAGCATAGATAGTCGAGAGGTGCGTCCTGGCGATTTATTTATGGCTGTTCAAGGAATAACGGTTGATGGTAGAGACTATATTGAGGATGCCATTCAAAAAGGGGCTGTAGCGGTATTGGTAGACACAGAAGGATCGCGTCCCTTTGTAAGTCCTATTAGGGAAAATAGCAATAAAATACCAATTATTCCTATTCCACACCTTAGAACCTTAATGGGTCCCATCGCCTCGCGTTTTTTTTCAGAGCCTTCGAAACAGATCCCGGTTATTGGCATTACCGGTACCAATGGTAAAACATCGACGTCGCATTTTCTCGCTGAAATTTTAACCCGATGTGGAAAACCCTGCGGGATTATGGGCACTTTAGGAATTGGTTTTCCGGGCAAGCTCGAAGCAACGCATTGTACGACGCCAGACGCCATTGTGGTACAACAGGCACTCCGGAATTTGAGCAATCAAGCCGCAACAGCGGTTGCCATGGAAGTGACTTCTCATGCTTTAGAACAAAGTCGTGTTTCAGGTGTTCAATTTCATACTGCAATTTTTACGAATTTGACCCGCGATCATCTAGACTATCATATCGATATGGATCAATATGCAAAAGCTAAACAGAAATTATTTTTAGAATGTAACCCTAAATTCTCAATAATTAATTTAGATGATCCTTTTGGAGTGCAACTTGTTCAAAGCATTTTGAAACAAAAACAAAAGAATCAAAAAATAATTGGGTATACAACAGCCAGTAACTCTCCCTATACTGAAAAATTAGACTATATCCTAACAACTGAAAGCCTTTCCTTAACGTTTGCAGGTATGCATGCAATGATAGAAACACCTTGGGGTAAGGGGGAAGTGAACTCTTCTTTGCTAGGAAGTTTTAACTTTAGTAATCTTTTAGCGGCTATCGCTGCAGCCTGTATTCAAGATATTCCGTTACTTCAAGTGTTACATGCAATTTCCGATATCAAAACGGTTAATGGCCGCATGATGCGTTTTGGGGGTGTTCAAGGGCTACCCTTAGTGATTGTTGATTATGCGCACAAGCCAGAAGCGTTAAATCAAGTATTAGCAGCATTTCGAGCACATTGTCAGGGTAAACTATGGTGTGTATTTGGCTGTGGAGGAGATAGAGATCGGGGTAAACGTCCTATAATGGCTGCGATTGCCGAGCGTTTAAGCGATCATATTTGTTTAACACAGGATAACCCTAGAACAGAAGATCCTGATCAAATCATGAATGAGATGATAGCGGGGTTACAAAATCCGTTAAATGCGGTTATTGAGTTTAATCGTAAAAATGCCATCTGGAACACGATTATGAACGCTAAATCAGAAGACTGCGTAGTGATTGCAGGAAAAGGGCATGAAGAATATCAAATTTTTGGTACCGAAAAAAAACACTTTTCGGATCGTGAAGAAGTCGAAAATGCATTAAAAGAGAGGCGAATATAGTGGAACCTTTAACTTTATCCTATGCAGCAAAATGTATGCAGGCTGTGTTAAAGGGCAAAGACAGTCCTATTCAAAACGTCGTTGTCGACAGTCGTCACGTGACGCCAGGCGATTTATTTATTGCTCTACCAGGTGCAAAAGTCGATGGCCACGATTATCTTGCCGAAGCTGCAGCCAACGGAGCCATTGGAGCGGTGGTAAGTCGATCGGTATCTACGAGTCTGCCTACTATTCATGTTGCCAATACGGTGTTGGCGTTAGGACAATGGGCAAAGCAATATCGGCAACGTTTTCAAATTCCAATGGTGGCTATTACGGGGAGTTGCGGTAAAACTACTGTTAAAGAAATGTTAAGTTGTATATTAGCAGAGCAAGGTGAAGTATTATCAACTCAGGGAAATATGAATACGGAAGTTGGCGTTCCTTTGACGTTATTACGATTGCAACCAAAACACGAAGCCGCCATTATAGAAATGGGTGCTCGTAACATCGGAGATATTCAATATCTTATGAACATAGCTATCCCTACGGTAAGTTTAATTACCAATGCTGGGGTGGCACACTTAGAAATATTTGGCAGTGAGCAGGGTATTGCAAAAGCCAAAGGAGAGATTTACGAATATTTGGATCCAAAAGGAACTGTAATTATCAATGTGGACGATCCTAACAATAGATATTGGCAAAGCCTTCGAAAACCTCAACAATCTCTGATCACTTTTGGGTTAGAAAACCCTGCTAATATAACTGCCACTCATGTGGTATTAGATCCCAGCTATTCTGAATTTACCTTGGTCACGGAAGTAGGTTCAATAAAAGTTCGATTGTCTATCCTAGGATTGCATAGTGTGCAAACTGCCTTAAGTGCAGCAGCAGCAGCTAGCGCGCTGGGTATTTCTTTAGCGCATATTAAAGCGGGGTTAGAAAGCTTTAGTCCTGTTACGGGTCGCTTGCAACTTAAAAAAGGATCTCTAGGGACTAATGTCATTGACGACACTTATAATGCAAATCCAGTATCTGTTCGTGCAGCGCTTGCAGTTTTAGCAAAAGCAACAGGTTTCAAAGTGTTTGTGATGGGAGATATGTTTGAGTTGGGATCAAATGCTGCACAATTGCATGTTGAAATAGGTGAGGTCGCAAAAAAAATGGGAATTGATAGACTCATGGGGGTTGGAGCGTTAACGGAAGGCGCTGTTCAGGCCTTTGGAGTTGGCGCATCACACTATGCGGATAAGATCCAATTAATTAAAGCTTTACGCCAAGAAATAGACAAAGATACAACGGTGTTGGTTAAAGGATCGCGTGGCATGCGCATGGAAGAAGTCGTTTCGGCTTTAACAAACGATTCTAAGGAAACCAATTCATGTTAGTCTGGATCACCGCGGAATTATCTCATTATTATCGCGTCTTTAGTGTTTTTGAATATACAACTTTAAGAGCTGTATTAGCGACACTAACAGCGTTGATTTTAACGTTAGTGGTAGGGGCTCCTATGATCCGCTGGTTGGCTCAATATAAAGTGGGTCAAGTGGTGCGCAACGATGGCCCTAAAACGCATTTTAGTAAAGCGGGTACCCCTACCATGGGAGGGGCTATGATTCTATTTGCGATTACTCTAACGACATTACTGTGGAGTGATCTCAAAAATCCGTATGTCTGGATAGTGTTAATCGTCACCCTTGGGTTTGGCGCTATTGGGTGGGTGGATGATTATCGAAAGATGATCCGTCAAAATCCAAAAGGGTTATCGGCGCGTTGGAAATATTTTTGGCAATCTGTTATTGGATTGTTGGCAGCCCTTTATTTATATTCGAAAGCCGTTACTCCGGCAGAGACTAGTCTTTTAATTCCCTTCTTAAAAAACGTAATGATCCCTTTGGGTATTTCTTATGTGTTATTCACGTATTTAGTCATTGTAGGAACCAGTAACGCAGTTAATTTAACCGATGGATTAGATGGGCTAGCCATTATGCCTATCGTATTAGTGGGTGGAGCTTTAGGGATTTTCGCGTATGTAACAGGACATGTTAAATTTGCCAATTATTTAGCGATCCCTTATATTCCTGGCGTGCAAGAAATGGTGGTCTTCTGTGGGGCTTTGGTGGGGGCTGGTTTAGGGTTTTTGTGGTTTAATACCTACCCAGCACAAGTATTTATGGGAGATGTCGGATCGTTAGGGTTGGGGGCAGCCTTAGGTATTATTGCGGTATTGGTGCGGCAGGAATTAGTATTATTTATTATGGGTGGTGTATTCGTCGCAGAAACAGTTTCTGTCATATTGCAGGTGGGATCGTTTAAATTAAGAGGTCGTCGCGTGTTCAAAATGGCACCGCTACACCACCATTTTGAATTATTAGGGTGGCCAGAGCCTCGGGTAATTGTGCGATTCTGGATAATTACGGTTATTTTAGTTTTGTTTGGATTGGCAACTTTAAAGCTTCGTTAAGAGGGCTATATGAACCAAGAAGATATCCTTATTATTGGATTAGGAGACACCGGTTTTTCTTGTGCAGAATATTTTTCGGATAAAAAAACCCCGGTTTCCATTATGGACAGTCGGCAAAATCCTCCAAAATTATTAGAATTTAAAGAAAAATTTCCAACCACGCCAGTTTATTTAGGGGGCTTTGCTAAAGAGATCATAGCCAAAGCTCGTACTTTAATTATCAGTCCTGGTATTTCGAAAGATCACCCTGATATTATGAGTGCTGTATCCGCTAGAACAGAAATCATTGGGGATATTGAATTATTTGCAAGAGAAGTCAAGGTTCCTGTTGTTGGTATTACCGGTTCAAACGGCAAAAGTACAGTAACCGCGTTATTAGGGGAAATGGCCAAAAATGCGGGTTTTCGAGTTAGCGTTGGGGGAAATATTGGAAAGCCTGCTCTATCCTTATTAGCAGATAATCCTGAATGTGTGATTTTAGAACTTTCAAGCTTTCAATTGGAGACAACTTATAGTTTAAAGCTTCGGGCCGCAACTGTTCTAAATATAAGTCCAGATCATATGGATCGATATGCATCTTTAGAAGAGTACAAAGCTGCTAAATGTCGGATATATGATCATGCTGAACAATGGATTATAAATAGAGATGATCCAATATATACTGAAAATAATGGCGATAGAGTTCACCATGATACGGCAACTCGAATCATTAGTTTTGGGTTAAATAAACCTTTAGAGGATCAATATGGTTTAATAGAAGCAGAACAAATATGGTTAGCGAGAGGGAAGGAACGATTACTTCCGATCTCGAAATTGTGCTTATTTGGCCGGCATAATATGGCAAATGCTTTAGCGGCTTTAGCATTAGGCGGGAGTATGGGTTTGCCGCTTGAAGCGATGCTTACGGTATTACAAAATTTTAGAGGGCTGGCGCATCGCTGTGAATGGGTTCGAGAATATCAAGGTATTCAATGGATTAATGATTCTAAGGGAACGAATGTGGGAGCAACAGCAGCAGCCCTGCAAGGTCTTGCAACGGATATTGCTGGAAAATGGGTATTAATTGCGGGAGGGGTTGGTAAAAATGCAGATTTTCTACCTTTGAAACCCTTAATTGCACAACATGTACGAAGCGTTATCTTAATTGGTGAAGCCGCAAAAGAATTAGAAAATTTATATAAGGAACTAGTGCCTTGTATTCATGCACAAGATATGGAAGATGCCGTTGCAAAAGCATTTCAGGCGGCAAAATCAGGAGATGGTGTTTTATTATCGCCTGCCTGTGCCAGTTACGATATGTTTAAGAATTTTGAAGAACGTGGCGATACTTTTAAGATGGCAGTACAAGCACTTTAGTCTTCCAGGATCCCTTAGGGCTATATCCAGATAAATATGATAAAATTTTAAATCATTTACTCAAAATCAAGAGAATATAGTTGAGCGACTTACTCGTAGTTTTTGTTGGATTAGCCTTTTTCTTAGCTTCAGTGTTTCTTATTTGGATATTTTGTCGCTATGCGATTCAACGTGGGTTATTAGCCATACCTAATGCGCGATCCTCTCACAAACAGAATACACCACGGGGTGGTGGAATTGTTTTTATTGTTTTATGGGTATTAAGTTTGGCAGTTGGATTTTTCTTGCATGTTTTGTCTGTAAATGAATTGCTCGTCTTTTTACCAAGTGTCCTTTTTATTTCTATGTTGGGTTTCTGGGATGATCATCAAAGTTTAAGTGTTAGAAAGCGATTAGTGGCACAAATAGTAGCAGCGGGCTTTGTCGTTGTAATCCTGGGAGATCTCTCAAAATATCAATTCTTAAGTCAAAATTTCTATTATCTTGGCGGGGCTGGGGTAGTACTTGCCATATTGGCACTTGTTTGGTCTACCAATCTTTTTAATTTTATGGATGGCTTAGATGGCATTGCAGCTATTGAAGCGCTATTTGTTTTTGGGGTAGGGGGACTTTTATTTTGGTTATCGGGCCACCACCCTGTTGCGTATTTATCCTGGAGTTTGGTGCCGGTGGTAGCAGGTTTTTTGGTTTGGAATTGGCCAACGGCACATGTCTTTATGGGGGATGTGGGCAGTTATTTTCTAGGTTTTTTGGTTGCGCTGTTTGCAGTAGTGGGTCAATCTTGGTATCAAATACCGATTAGTATCTGGATAATTTTATATGGGGTATTTTGGTTTGATGCGACGTTGACCCTGTTAAGAAGGTGGTGGCGGGGAGAAAATTTAACATTACCCCACTTGGAACATGCTTTTCATCGGTTACATCGTGCCGGGTATTCTACGCAACAAGTTTTAGCGGGGGTTTTCGTTATTAATAGCGTTTTGGCAGGAATAGCATTAACCGTTTATTTTAATCCTAATTTATTGGGATGGGGATTATTGTTAACTGTCGGTATTTTATCTTTAGTCTATTGCGTGATTGAAAAAATCAAACCTATGATGAGGGTTACCTGAATATATCAAGGTTATTTAGAGTTTAACTTCTCCGTTTTTGATTTATTTTCTTTGGCATTTTCTAATCTTGTTACGATGGCTTC
>JBEICO010000072.1:0-7338 GCA_040383965.1 Francisellaceae bacterium | reverse complement strand
TAGTTTTAAATAAGATAGATCAATTACCTGAAGAGATCCTAACATCCAGGTGCGAAGAAATTATTGCTGCTTTAGAGTGGCAAGGTGCTGTGTTTGAGATTTCAGGTTTGCAAAGGCTTGGTACCGAAAAGTTATGTTATGCCATCATGCAGCGGTTAGATGAAATGGGGAAATTGGAAACACCTCCGGAAGAAATAGAAGAAGAACTTTAATCGATTCTTCGGAGGTGATGGAGAATTAACCGGCTACTAATGCCTTAATACGAGCATCTAAACGGCTTTTATGTCTCGCCGCTTTATTTTTATGAATTAAACCCTTACTGGCAAGCTTATCCACCTTAGAAGCCATGACTTGGTATTCTGCGAGGGCAAGTTCTTTTTTGCCTTCTGTGACAGCTTTAATCACGCGTTTAAGATAAGTACGCATGGTGGATCGTTGGCTGGCATTTTGTTGGCGTCTTTTTTCGCCTTGCCGAGCTCTCTTTTTCGCCTGTAGTGTATTAGCCAAAGTAAGTTCTCCAAATAATAAATTAGGTTTCTGTTAACCTTTCAAACCCATGTAAGAGGGGTATAGTGAATGAAATCGGATGTTTTTGTCAAGGCTTTATAACACTTTAGAAAGCGTTAATGCTTACCCAAAATCCTTTTAAATAGCTCGATTCTTCTAACATGGGGTGCTGAGGATGATCTGGGCCAGCTGCTAAGGTGCGTAGGATTTTGCCTTCTCGTTTGCATTTAATTAAGGCGCGGACGAGGCAATTTTTTAGATCTAATTCTTTGACATGATACGAACAAGAGGCAATCAATAAAAGCCCTTCGTTTGCGACTAACGGGATAGCTTTTGTGAGTAACTTTTCATATCCCCTAAGACCAGTATTTAGATCTTTCTTGGCTTTAACAAAAGCAGGGGGATCTAAGATCACAATATCAAAAGTTTCATTATTTTTTAAACGCTCATCTAAGTCATCAAAAACATCGTTTAACACAAATTCACAAATGTTTGAGACTGCATTTAATTCTGCTGAAGCCTTGGCATTTTGTAGGGCTATCTCGCTGCGATCAACGCCAATCACTTTTTTGGCTTGTTGTTTTGCAGCCTGGATCCCAAACCCGCCGCTGTAACAGAAATAATCAATAACGGTTTTATTTTTGGCAAGAGCTGCTAATTGTTTGCGGTTTTCCTGATGATCAAAAAACCATCCGGTTTTTTGGCTAGAGGTGAGATCAATACTAAACTTTGTGTTGTTCTCTAATATAGGCAAATGGGTAAGAGGGGCGCCTATCATTTCGGGTTCTAAAACCGGTAAATTTTCTAGTTGTCGAATTGCAGAATCATTTTTAATCAAGATAGTAGTAGGGTTAAACAAGGCTTTAATAGCAAGCAATAAAATGTCTTTTAATTTTTCCATGCCTTGAGTATTGATTTGAATAACAAAAACGCTATCAAACCGATCAATAATAAGTCCGGGTAATCCATCAGCTTCTGCATGGATCAAACGATAGAAAGGCGCGTGATAGAATTTTTGACGAAGAACTACAGCTTGTTGTAACTTTTTGGTAAAAAAATCAACATCAATAGGCTCATTTAAGTCTCGAGTAAGCACCCTAAAGGAAATTAACGAATGTCGATTATAGTAACCCACAGCAATAAGGTTGCCTTGATGTTCAACCGCCACTTGTTCGCCAGGCTCCATAGCCTTAGTTGAATGACTCTGAACAATTTCATTGGCATAAAGCCAGGGGTAGCCTGCAGCAAAGCGTTTATGAAATCCGGGAAGGATCTGAAGGGTTGAGATCATAAGAGTTGTGCCTAGTAATGAGATGTTGGCCAGGTTACTATTAATGTTGATACAGATACAAGAGGCAGGTATAAGAAGTCACCAGATGAGCAAACAACTCTTAAAATCAACAGCAGTAGTCGGCGGAATGACTCTAATTTCTCGTGTCTTAGGGTTTCTTCGAGATATGGTTGCGGCAAATGTGTTTGGGGCAAGCGCTGGGTATGACGCTTTTATTGTGGCCTCAAAAATCCCGAATTTTATGCGGCGGTTATTTGCAGAAGGTGCTTTTTCCCAGGCTTTCGTTCCTATTTTATCGGAATATCGAACCCAAAAATCTCCTGAAGAAGTCCAACAATTTGTAAATCATGTTGCAGGGTGTTTAGGCGCTATCCTTGCCATTGTTACCATAGTCGGAATATTGATTTCTCCAATATTAGTCATGATATTTGCGCCCGGGTTTGTCGTAACGGGCTCGGGTATCCGTTTAACCTTGGCTTCGGATATGTTGAAAATCACTTTTCCCTATCTTTTATTTATTTCCTTAACCGCATTTGCAGGGGGGATATTAAATTGTTACGGTCGTTTTGCTGTTCCTGCTTTTACACCCGTTTTTTTAAATATTATGATGATACTGGCCGCCATTTGGCTTGCCCCGCATTTAGCAGAGCCAGTAACAGCATTGGCATGGGGGATATTGTTTGGTGGCATTGTTCAGTTGTTATTTCAGTTTCCCTTTTTAAAACGCCTTAAACTATTACCGCGCCCCGATTTGAATTGGCAAGATCCTGGGGTACGAAGGATTTTACTTTTAATGATGCCGGCTTTATTGGGCGTATCTGTGAACCAATTAAATTTGATGTTGAGTTCGGTGTTTGCTTCTTTTTTGCCGGTTGGTAGCGTTTCTTGGTTATATTATGCAGAACGATTAATGGAATTTCCACTAGGTGGGTTTGGGGTAGCTTTGGCGACAGTGGTATTACCGCATTTATCTCGCCATCATGCAGAAGCCAATCATGAAAAATATTCTATCACCTTAGATTGGGGGATCCGTTGGGTAATGTTAATAGGATTACCTGCAGCTTTAGGTCTTGGACTATTGGCAGGGCCTTTATTGGCCACATTATTTCAATCGGGTTGTTTTACCGTGCGAGACGTGATGTTGAGTCAATCTTGTCTTATTGCTTATTCGGTGGGTATCATGGGATTTATGTTGGTTAAAATATTTGCCTCTGCATATTATGCGAAACAAGATATTAAAACACCGGTTAAAATTGCGATGATGACCGTCGGGTTAAATGCCGTTCTTAGTATTGCCTTTATTGTTCCTTTATCTCATACGGGTTTAGCATTGGCAACTTCATTGGCAGCATTGTTTAATGCAGGTTTATTGGGGGCAGGTTTATTAAAACGGCGTTTGTTGCAATTGCAGCCTGGTTGGGGTTTGTTATGGCTACGATTAATTTTGGCTTTGGGGGTTATGTTGGCCATTATTCTGTTTTTTAGTCCCAAATTAGAGACTTGGTTTTTGTTAAGCCATGGAAAGCGCGTTATGTTGTTATTGTCTTTAATTGGCGGAAGTGGTTTAGCGTATTTGGGAACATTATTTGCATCTGGATTACGCATTCAGCATGTTTTAGTAAAATCGGTGGGATCATAAAATGAGTAAAGACTATAAAGATACTTTGAATTTACCAAATACGGATTTTCCGATGAAGGCCAATTTGGTCGAGCGTGAACCGGAAATGTTACAGTATTGGGAAGCTATGGGTTTATATGAACAATTAAAGAATAAAGGTTCTAAAAAACCCACGTTTATTTTAGCCGATGGTCCTCCTTATGCAAATGGTCCTATTCATTTAGGACATGCTGTTAATAAGATTTTGAAAGATATTGTGGTCAAATCTAAAACGTTGAGTGGTTTTTATGCGCCTTATATTCCAGGCTGGGATTGTCATGGGTTACCAATAGAATTAAATGTTGAAAAACAGGTGGGTAAACCTGGGATTAAAGTGGATCCTAAAACGTTTCGACAAAAATGTCGCGAATATGCACGTCAACAAGTCGATATACAACGAGAGGCGTTTATTCGCTTAGGAGTGTTTGGAGACTGGGAAAATCCTTATCTCACTATGGATTATACCTATGAAGCCAACATCATCCGATCCCTAGCAAAGATTGCTCAAAACGGACATTTACAAAAAGGCTATAAACCGGTGCATTGGTGTGTCGATTGTGGATCCGCATTGGCAGAAGCCGAAGTAGAATATCAAGATAAAATCTCGTCCTCTGTGGATGTTGGTTTTTTAATCGAGCCAGAATCTTCGATTCAATTCCCAATGCCCTTGAGGGATAAATCTTTACCCATATGGTTAGGGGTTTGGACCACCACTCCCTGGACTTTACCTGCCAACGCTGCAGTGGCTGTTAATCCTGAATTTTCTTATTCATTAATTTTGCATAAGAAACAGCAAGCATATTATTGTGTTGCATCTGCTTTGGTTCTCAGTTTTGCGAAACGTACTGCACTGGAAGACTATGAGATTGTGGGTGAATTTAAGGGTGCATTATTAAAAGGAATGTTATTGCAACATCCTTTTTATGATAAAAAGGTTCCTGTTGTGTTGGGCAATCATGTGACTGAAGACTCAGGTACCGGATTTGTGCACACAGCACCTGCGCATGGTCAAGACGATTACGCTATCGGGATCCAAAATCAACTTCCAATAGAAAGTTTGGTGGGAAGTAATGGCTGTTATGTCACTGGTACACCTTTATTTGCAGGAGAATCTGTTTTTAAAGTCAATGACAAAATAATAGAGCTGTTAAAAGCAAAAGGGTGTTTGATCCATGAAAGCAAGATAGAACACAGTTATCCACATTGTTGGCGGCATAAATCGCCTTTAATTTTTAGGGCTACGCAACAATGGTTTATCAGCATGGATCAGAATGGATTAAGGGCTAATGCTTTACAGGCCATTCGTGAAGTGAATTGGATCCCGGGTTGGGGTCAAGCGCGTATTGAAGGGATGATTGCAGAAAGGCCAGATTGGTGTGTGTCAAGACAACGCACTTGGTGTGTGCCGATGGGGTTAATTCTGCATCGAGAAACCGGAGATTGTCATCCTAGAACCCCTGAACTGATGGAAGCCGTAGCCAAATGCGTGGAACAAGAGGGAATAGAAGCGTGGTATGAATTATCTCTAGATCAATTATTGGGAAGTGAGGCTAAAGATTATGAAAAATCCCAAGACACCTTAGATGTATGGTTTGATTCTGGCGTGTATCACTATTGCCTATTAGGGAAGCACGCAGATCTCAAGTTTCCGGCAGACTTATACTTAGAAGGTTCTGATCAACATCGAGGATGGTTTCAATCCTCATTGTTAACATCTGTTGCCATGAATAATCAAGCTCCTTTTAAGCAAGTCTTAACGCATGGGTTTACGGTAGATGTGAACGGCCATAAAATGTCAAAATCCTTAGGTAACGTGGTTGCGCCTGAAAAAGTGATTAGCAGTGTGGGCGCAGATGTACTGCGATTATGGGTTGCAGCAACCGATTACCGCACCGAAATGGTGGTATCAAATGATATTTTAAAACAGGCGAGTGATATTTATCGACGTATTCGTAACACCGCTAGATTTTTACTTGCCAACTTAAATGGCTTTGATCCTAAAGAACATCTCGTTTCTCCCGAAAGCATGTTGGCTTTAGATCGATTTATTGTCGAGCGGGCGAGGAGCGTTCAGGATGAAGTGGTTGAGGCGTATGAAGACTTTCAATTTCATTTGGTCTATCAAAAAGTGCATCATTATTGTGCTGTAGATCTTGGCAGTTTTTATCTGGATGTTATTAAAGATCGACAATACACCGGAAAAAGCGATGGTTTGCCGCGGCGTTCTGCCCAAACAGCTTTGTATTATATTGCAGAGAGCTTGGTACGCTGGATAGCGCCTATTTTAAGTTTTACCGCTGAAGAAATTTGGAAAAATTTACCTGGGAGTCGAGAAGCCTCGGTATTTTTGTCAGAATGGTATAATGGGTTACCCAATTTCCAATCGAATTTTAAACAGATGGATCCGGAGTTTTGGGAACATATGTTAATGATCCGCAACGCAGTGAATAAGGCCATTGAGGCAGTCAGGGCTTCGGGATTACTGGGATCAGGGTTGGAAGCTGAAGTAGATCTATATTGTGATCCTAAGAGTTATGCAGAATTATCAAAGTTAAAAGATGAGCTGCGGTTTCTGTTGATCACTTCAAGAGCAGATCTACATCCAGAATCAAAACGCCCTGAAACAGCTAAAGCAACTGAAATGCCTGGCTTGTGGATAACGGTGGAGCCTTCTATTCACGCAAAGTGTGATAGGTGTTGGCACCGGTGTCTTGATGTAAACACTAATCCTGATTATCCCAATATTTGTAGCAGATGTATCGATAATATTGCAGCAGTAGGAGAGGTTCGGTTGTATGTTTAGCAGAAACCAGAAGATGCCGAGGGGTAAATGGATCGCTTTAGGGGTTTTATGGATGATCTTGGATCAATTTACCAAAATGTTAAGTATGGAAAAACTAAGTTTTGTTGAACCAACGCCTATTTGTCCGGGATTTGACCTGATTTTAAGATTTAATACAGGAGCAGCTTTTAATGTTCTAGCGGAAGCCTCTGGATGGCAGCGGTGGTTTTTTATTCTTTTAGCTATATTTGTTATGGTTATTATTACCTATGTATTGGGTAAATTATCTAAACAAGATCTTCAAGAAGGCTTAGCGTTATCCTTGATCTTGGGCGGTGCTTGTGGGAATTTAATCGATAGGATCTTTCATGGTTATGTTATCGATTTTATTTTACTTTACTATCGAGAATGGCAGTGGCCTGTTTTTAATCTTGCCGACACGTTCATTTGTATTGGTGCCTTCTTGCTTATCCCAAAAGTGTTAAAAAAGAACTACTGATTCCAGCATTCTACAGGCGATTGGGCTCCCGTATTGTCAATGCTGATTGTTGAGCAATCTACGCCATCTTCATTATCCGTATTCTGATTTCCATTCGTAGTGGCATAGGCAGAAATTGTATAGGTGCCGTCTGTTGTGTCACTGCCATAATCGTAGTAAGAAGTACTAGGGATAGATAATGAAGGAGGTAAAGTATCGGGATCTGGGTAGCGGCCATTTTGGGCATTATATTCTTCATAAGCCGCTTGAATTTTTAGGATATTGGTTAGAGCTTCAGAACGACGCGATTTGATTACTTGATCAACAAAAGAAGGATAAATAAGAATGGAGAGTATAGATAGGATAATAATTACTACTAACAGCTCAATAAGTGTTATACCTTTAAAGTTTCGTATTGTCATAGTATCCTTCCTGTTCGTATAGAATTTCTGTTATGGGCACCCAATTATCTCGGTTTGTAAGGCTTCCCCGTTTCCTTGTTGCACTGCAGCGCTGATCTGGTACCCGCGATCGCAGCCCTCGGGTTGGATCGTGAACGTAAAATCGTGATCTGGGAACCCGCTTGGTGAGTACATTATAGAACTTGGGAGATTAGCGGATAC
>JBEICO010000071.1:0-7417 GCA_040383965.1 Francisellaceae bacterium | reverse complement strand
TCCAGCAATATAGTCAACATTAGTACCGTGAATATACGCTGTTAAGGAATTCTTAAGTATGGCAACTGGTATTGTTAAATGGTTCAATAACCAAAAGGGATTTGGGTTTATTTGTCTAGATGA
The DNA here is from genome assembly GCA_040383965.1 of Francisellaceae bacterium. Classification (GTDB taxonomy): domain Bacteria; phylum Pseudomonadota; class Gammaproteobacteria; order UBA6186; family Azoamicaceae; genus CADEGZ01. Next base: position 7,294 of record JBEICO010000071.1, on the reverse strand, counting down.
GGATGGGGGTGATGTTTTTGCACATTTCTCAGCAATTGTCATGGATGGATATAAAAGCTTAAAGGCGGGTCAAAAAGTTTTATTTGAAATAAATCAAGTCCCAAAAGGCATGCATGCCATGAATATTCGACTTCCAGATGGGGAAGAGCCTATAAGTGCCCTATAATAGCCTCGCCGAAGCCCGAACAGCTAACGAGAGTAGCCCCTTTCATTTGACGTTCAAAATCATACGTCACCGTCTGGTTTAGGATACTTTTTTCTATTCCAGTTACGATTATATCTGCTGCCTCTTTCCACCCTAAATGCAATAACATCATCACTGCCGATAAAATAATAGAACCTGGGTTCACTTGATTAAGTCCTGCATATCTAGGTGCTGTTCCATGAGTAGCCTCAAACAGCGCAATGCCATCCGATAAATTGGCTCCAGGGGCAATACCAATACCCCCCACCTGCGCAGCTAGCGCATCCGAAATATAATCTCCATTCAAATTTAGGGTGGCAATCACGCTAAAATCGGTAGGTCTTAAGATAATTTGTTGTAAAAAAGCATCTGCAATAAAATCTTTAATCAAAATATCTTTACCCGTTTTTGGGTTTTTGAAGGTTAACCAAGGCCCTTTATCAACAAGCGTTGCTTGAAATTCCGTGCGGGCTAATTGATACCCCCACTCTTTAAAGGCCCCTTCTGTGAATTTCATGATATTGCCCTTATGAACTAACGTCACCGAAGGTAAATCATGATCAATGGCATATTGAATTGCCTTTCGAACCAAACGTTCTGTGCCCTCTTTAGAAACAGGCTTAATGCCAATACCACACTGATTTGGAAAGCGGATCTGGGTGACCCCGATCTCAGTTTGTAAAAAAGCAATGATCTTTTTTGCCTCTCTGCTATCTGCCGGCCATTCTATGCCAGCATAAATGTCCTCTGAGTTTTCTCTAAAGATCACCATGTTAACGTCTTCAGGGTGTTTCACTTGACTTGGAGTCCCTTGAAAATACCGGATTGGACGCAAACAAAGATACAAATCCAATTGTTGCCTTAATGCCACATTGATAGAACGGATCCCCCCTCCCACCGGTGTGGTTAAGGGGCCTTTGATCCCCACTAAAAATTCACGTAATGCGGTTAAGGTTTCCGCGGGCAACCATTCATTTTCGCCATACACTCGAGTTGCCTTTTCACCTGCATAAATTTCCATCCAAACCAAAGATCGCTTGCCACCATAGGCTTTTTGAACCGCAGCATCCACAACCTTTTTCATCACGGGCGTAATATCAACGCCTATCCCATCTCCTTCTATAAACGGAATAATGGGATGATCTGGAACATTGAGTGCACCCTGAGAGCCAATAGTGATTTTTTCTCCGATGCTGGGGACCACAATTTTTTGATAGGTCATGAAACACTCCAATCGATGACAATGTTGTAAACTAAAGCATGATAGATATCCTGTCATATCGCAACAATCAATTTTTGTTTGCTTGATTACTTATTTTATTAAGTTATATTTTTTAGCTATTATTAAGTATAAACTTCTGAACTATAGCTTTTCAGATAATTATTTTGGTGAGCGGATGCATGTTTGAGCGAAGCGAGTTCAGAAGCGAATCAAAATAATTATCTGAAAAACTATGAAGCAGTACGGACAGATGAAACTAAAAATAATGAATATGAAATTGACATTGACAGCGTTCACCCTCCTCCTAGGACTTGGGATCCTAAACAGCGCTTATGCTAAAAACTCCCCCACTTTAGAAACTTCACGTGAAATATTTTTACAAGCTGAAAAGGCACTGGCACAAAATAAAAAGGCTCAATACCAATCCTTAAAGAAACAACTGGTCTCTTACCCTTTATTGCCTTATCTCATTTATGCAGAATTTGACCAAAAATTTTCTGCAATAACCCCAACACAATTTCAAAATTTTATGGATCAATATCCGGATAGTCCACTCGCAGAGCAATTAAGAACACGTTGGCTAAATTTAAAAGCAAGGCAAGAAGATTGGAAAGCTTTTGCTAAAGCCTACCATCCCACTGAAGATCTCTCTCTACAATGCTACAACTTATGGGCAGGTCTTCAAACTCATGCCAATCGCAGCATTATTCTAAAACAAGTCACTCCCATTTGGATGAGTGGCAAAGCAACCCCTAAAAGCTGCGAAGCGGTTTTTAACGTTTGGGAAAAAAGTGAATTGATGAGTCGTCCTTTAGTCTGGCAAAGAACAAAATCATTGATCCAAGAAGGTAATGACTCGCTTGCCCGTAAAATGACAAAATATTTAAAACCCTCTGAAAAAGCCTTGGTTGAACTCTGGCTGATGGTACGCAGTAATCCTTATTTAGTCACTCATCGAAAATATTTTACCAGCCAACACCCGGCTAATCTGGAAATGATTGTCGATGGCGTTTCTTTAATTGCTAAAGAAAAACCAGACACCGCCATCAAAATTTGGCAACAAATTGCACATCAATACCCCTTTGAAGAACGACATTGGGGATTAGTGGTACGTGCCATTGGTTTGGCTTACGCTTTTCAGCGTCACCCTGATGCAGAAAAATGGTTAACAAAAGTCCCTACCATCCATGCGAATCAACAAGTACATGAATGGCGCGTTAGAGTAGCCCTTTCCAAAGAAGATTGGCCAAAGGTATTGCGTTGGACAAAAGCCTTACCTGAGGCACTTGCCAGAACCGAAGAATGGCAGTATTGGCATGCCCGTGCTTTGGAAATGACAAACCATCGGGATACCAGTCAAGCTATATTGACGAAATTAGCTAAAACCAGAAGTTATTATGGGTTCCTCGCCAGCCAAAATGTTTTAAAACCCTACGCCATTCTGAATCATAAAGCACCTATAGAACAAAGCTTATTACAAGCCATGAATCACCGCATGTCCATTCAACGTGCTCGTGAATTACAACTTCTGGGTCGCACTGCTAAAGCCAGAACAGAATGGCAATACACGACCAAAAAAATGTCGGATAAAGAAAAGCATGCAGCAGCGCATATTGCTCTAAAATGGAATTTGCCCAATTGGGCAATGTTGGCACTTTCCAAAGCCAATAATAAAGATGATCTTTCCCTCCGATTCCCAGTGGTTTATACGCAACATATTTTACAAGAAGCTGAAAGGCATAAAATTGATCCCGCTTGGATCTTAGCCATTACTCGCCAAGAAAGTGCCTTTGTGCCTCATGCAAAATCCTCTGCTGGCGCAATCGGCTTAATGCAGCTTATACCAAGCACAGCTCACATGGTTGCAAAAAGAAAAAAACTTCCCTTTGCTGGTCACCATACCTTGCTTGAGCCTTATACCAATATTCAACTAGGAAGCGGTTACCTGAAAATGATGTTAGATCAACATAGCAATAACGCAGTCCTTGCAACTGCTGCTTATAATGCAGGTCCAGGTCGCATTCAAAAATGGTTACCCACTTTTGATATGGCTGCAGATCTCTGGATAGAAACCATTCCCTTTAAAGAAACTCGTGAATATGTAAAAAATGTTTTAACAAGTACTGCTATTTATCAAGAAATTTTAGGCCACAGACCTCAACTGGCGCGCCACATGTCGTATATCCCCAGAAAATAACTGAGTTTAAATTCTAGCATTACTCATTTTAGTTATTTATTATGCGAAAATTAACTTGCCTCATTAGGAGCATGTTGATGTAACATGCTCCTGTTGAAGTCTTTTTAGCTATTTTTCTGTAACTTAGTCAAGCTTGAATTGCTTGTTCAGCGTGAAGCCTTTATCCTCATCCATCTCAAAGGTTTGCATATTGATAGCGCTGGTGTCTTTTTTCGCTTCTGCTATTAGGCCATTTAAATATGCATTTTGTTTATATTTATGATGTGCATAAGCACCTACAGTCATTATGCCTTGAACAGCAGCTGCGCCAGCCAGTCCACCCATAATCCCCCCCGCAATACCAGAATATGCGAAGGCTTGGTGACCAACATGTTCTGCGATCCCTTTACGAACAAACCCTTGGAACAAACCTCTAGCCGGTCCCCACATCCAATTCATAGTAGTATGTGCAAGTCCACGAGCTACGGGAGCAGCATAGACAGGTACAACAACGCGCCCTAATAAACCACCAGCAGCACTTCCTGACATTTTTACTAATGATGAAAATGTTGTAGTTACATTTTTTAATCTTGTGGCTAAACTCATGCTCTCTCTCCTAGCTTGTTTAATATTGTTTTTAAACTATTTGCATAGAATACCAAATACTTTACCCCACAACAAGTTAAACAACTAAGATAAATGTCTTAGTTTGACTAGGTTTAATAGCCTAGTGGCTCCCTTTAAAGGGCGAACTAAAATTTAAGATCAGAAACAGTTTTTAATTCATCTAATACATCGCTTGATTGCAGCGGTTGTGTTGACTCTACTTTATTTTTATTTTGGGTATGTTTGTATTGAAGCAATAGGTTTTGTATTTGAACCGGGTTAAATTCTCCCTCGGAATTCATTCTGGTTAACAAAAATCCTGCCTTTTCAAATAAGGACAATAAACCATATCCACCATATAAGTGACCACAGCCTACCACAACAACTCTAGTTGTCTCTTTTTGAAGGTTAGGTAGCTGTTTAATTTGATGGAACCATGCTTTATTCTGCCCTGTTATATCTTCAACATCATCTTCGTCGACAAAAACTGGATCTCCGGAAAAATATTGGTTTTGATTTTGAACATACATTGCTCTATGTTCTGGATTAAAAAAATGACTATCCAAAATGGGCTTTAACTCGGCAATGGTATGGAAAGTAAATTCATTCTCTGACAGATGTACTGGCTCATCACCATCATCGTCATTCAAAGCATGAAAATTATTTTCTCGGCGATACTTGTTTTGGATCTCAGCATCCATACTATTATCAAACACATTATCAATAATAAATAATGGAATTGCGCCAATTTGTATGTCTCGGTTCTCAAAAGATAAATTATATCGAAGCTTTATGGCATCTAGGACAGAATTAACTGCTTCTTTCTCTTTAGAGGATAATTCATCAATCCAATAAGGTTTTTTGTCATTCGGATCCCGTAAATAACCATATTTTTGTATTAATTCCTGAGTATTAGGTGGACGAAACCCTTCGCAGACAAATGAAGAACATTGCTGTAAGATCTTTTCAATAGCGTCTAACGCAGGTTTAGAAAATTTTGCTAATGAAACACCATGATTACTTCCAAGCAAATAAAAACTTTTACCACCCTTTTCTAACCTATAAAAGTGAATCTGTTTTACAGTTGCATTAAGAGTATATTCACCTATAACATGCTCTACTGTTGCAGCCATTTTATAACCTCAGTTTAAATAAAATAAAAATTGGTTAGACAATAACAATTATCAAACAAAAAATCAAGCGATCTTTACTGAGGTTAAACAAGAATCGATTTCCTTTTGATATAAATCATTTCACTTTAGTGCTTCTTTCGATCATAAACTTTACGGAATCGATAGTATTTATATAAAGGATCCTTATTTCAGGGTGATTGTTCACAAACACACGAAACATTTCGTCAACAAATCCCTGACCAACTAATTGAATTTTCTTAAAATCAAAAGTAATGAGTGAAAACTTTTCTAATCCCACCAAGATCCTTTTAGCTTGCGATCTGGAAATAAAGGTTTCTTCTTTGTAATCTGCAAGATGAACTAATATCTCGGTTTTATCGAATGCGAAATCATCACCTTCATATGCAGAGAATATCTCTTGAAAGGTAGCTTTTGAATGTACATTTATAGCCATGGTAATCTCCGTGCCTTTGGCACCATAACGTTGATTAAATGACCAATCCTGAAGGTGGTTATCTTTTGTGTATACGTATCCATTCGCATCTATGGTAAATGTATTAAACATTTTAGACGTGAAAAAAATCCCTTGCCCAGTATGGTTAACTGGATCTCTAGTAATTTTACCTTTAGATAAATGCAAAATCCCCTCTCGCATATCATTAATATGCAAATAATCACAAATTGTCTTAAATACACCTACTCCATCATCCTTAACCGTTACGGTTAACACAGCATTATCCAACCTGGTTCCTAAGGTAATTTTTGAACCCTGTGAATGATCAATGGCGTTATTTAACATTTCAGTAACACCAAAAAAACAAATATCATATATATTTTTGGGAACCCGAATAAAAATATCATTAAATTCTTTGAAGATCTGATCTTCAGCAATGGTAGGAGTAATCCTATAAACCTTTACGCGTTCATATTGATTTTTCAAATAATATCTAGCACCACGCGTATTACCCGACTTCACTATCATGCCATTCTTAATTAAAGTAGCCATATGTCTTTGCACAGTGGTTGGGGTGACAGAAAATGCTTCTACAATCACCCTTACAATATCGAAAGAGTGATCAACTAAATTCTCTAGGATATATGCCTTTATTTCTTTAGATTGATCCCGCATTGGTAGCCTCTATCTGTATAATCCAGCCTTATTACAACTAGTTGCAATAAACATTTAAACTATCATTAATATTATTATAACTAGTTCAAATAAACATTACAACTAGTTCTAATAAATTACTGGATGAGGGTGTCAAATCCAGATTGTGCTGCAGGATAAATGTCCAGTGTTCAATCTAGTTGTGATCCCCTGCCCACATGGGAGAGGGGGGCGCAAAGCGCTAAGTGGGAATTAAAAAAACGCTATTCATAGCTATTTTCACTGCTTTTTGCCATTGCCGCACCCGCTTTTCGTAAAATATCTCCAAAATCAAATTTATCAACTTGGATCTCGATAAAAGTTAAAGCGTCCGTCTTCTCAGCCCTATACAGCGCTTCTTCAAGTTCCCCTTCTGTCTGTACTAAAATCCCAGGTTCACCCCCGAAGGCTTGGGACAATAAATGATATCGCCAATTTGATCAATCATTATAGGGGCCATCGTAAATAGCACGCTCAATACCATAACCTTGATTATTAATCAGAAACACAATGGTTTTAGAATTATATTTAATCATTGTAGAAATTTCTTGGGCTCCAATTTGAAATGAACCATCCCCCACAAACAAAATAGTTCTGCGTTGTTGATAAGCACTTGCTCCCAAGGCTGCACCCACACTAAACCCAATAGAATTATAAAAAGCTTGTGAGATATAAGTCGCATTTTTTGGAAATAACATGGGCGAAGTACTATATAAAGACTCGCCAACATCTGCCACCACGGTTCTTCAACCTTTTTGGCTTTTGGTTTTCTAGATTTCTTAACTTTTGCCTGTTCAGGTTCTTTGACAGGTTCTTCTTTCTTTGG
>JBEICO010000070.1:0-7460 GCA_040383965.1 Francisellaceae bacterium | reverse complement strand
TTTTAACCAGGATAGGGTTTCTGCGTCGGATAAAGGACGCGCAAGAACCGTACATCCTTTTCGATCTAGTTGGGTAAACCAATGGGCTTGTTGTTGTTTGAAGTCAATTTTAGAAGCGGTGATTAGGATCAAAAGATCCGGTGGGAGAATAAATAATCCTAATTTATCCAGTAATGCTATGGTTTCTTTGTTTAATTTTTCTTCTAAAGAACATTCAATAAGGCGCTTAGAGCCAAAAAGACTTTGGGCGTTTAAACTGTGCAGCAAATCATCCCAGGTTATACGACTGGTCAAACTTAAGGTTTCTCGTTCCGTAAACCCTTGTTTGTTGGCTTCTTGACGCAGCAGTGTTATGGCTTCTTGATACTGGAGGGGTTCTTCACCAAAAACAACATACAAGTTACTAAGACTTCGATTAAGATGAGAAGGGAGATCTTTTGCTAGGATCCTCATGGCATCACAGATAATTGTCTAACTAACTGCAGTGCCGCTTCTACGGTCATATCGGCTCTTAAGCGTTCACGTTCAGTATCGGTTATCAATACGGCACCGGGATTGGTGATCAGCTCTCGTTCTACTTCTGCTGTTTGATTATCAATGATCACTTTACCGTCTGGATCTGTAAATTGGTAAGTGATTTTTAATTTCATAAGCGCTTGATTTGCCTGCCCGTCGGATCCATAAGCCGTCGTTCGTTCGGAAAACTCTTGGTTGAGGATCGTTAATTTAGCACTTTTATTTTTTTCATTATCTTGCTCTACGAGTATTATTTTATTTAACTTTAAGGTTTGTTTTAAAGCACGCTGAAAAGGATCATAAGGTCGATTGGGCAATACTATGAGGGATTTTAAGTGTTCGGGTAGAGAAATAGCGCCTCGCATCTGAAAGCCGCAGCCAGAGACCAAGGATATTAAAATAAGGATCCCGCTAAAAAGCTTCAAGGCATTATTCATTTTCTTTAACCACAATATTAATGAGTTTTCCAGGGACAATGATAAACTTAGGTTCTTTGCCTGCAACATATTTTTTAACATTGTCATGTGTTAGGGCTTCCTGCTGTAAATCTTCCGGCTTAATAGAAGCAGAAACCATTAATTGCGCTCGCATTTTACCATTGACCTGTACTACGATTTTTAAAGTGTCGCGCACTAAGGCTTTAGGATCTATTTTTGGCCAAGCGTGATCAACTATCGCTGTTTTAAACCCGAGAGTTTGCCACAGAGCATGCGTAATATGGGGCACAATGGGCGAGAGCATTAGTATTAGTGATTCCAATACTTCTTTTGCAATGTGGTGATCTTGATCCGAATGACGCTCGAAGGATTGGAATGCATTAAAAAGCTCCATCATCGCAGCAATGGCTGTATTGAAAGTATAACGTCTTCCTAAATCGTCCGTCACTTTGGAAATGGTTTCATGACACAGACGGCGTAAATTCTTTTGGATCTCAGTTAGGCTTTCCAGGTTAACAGGTTCAGAATGCGAAATAGCTTTGGGTAATTCACTCGTATATTGTAAGGTTGCATGCCATAAGCGTTTTAAAAATCGATAAGCGCCCTCTACTCCGGAATCAGACCACTCTAAAGTTTGTTCGGGAGGAGAAGCAAACATTAAGAATAAACGCACCGTATCTGCACCATATTGATCAATTAATATTTCAGGATCGACTGTGTTTCCCAAAGATTTAGACATTTTAGCGCCATCTTTTAGCACCATGCCTTGGCTTAATAATCGGGTGAAGGGTTCATCGCCTTTAATTAATTTTAAGTCGCGCATTGCTTTATGGAAAAATCGAGCATACAAAAGATGTAAGATAGCATGTTCGATCCCACCAATATATTGATCAACAGGAGTCCAATATTGGGTACGCTCATCAAACATTTTTTGATTTTGATCAACGCAAGCAAAACGCGCATAGTACCAAGAGGATTCCATAAAAGTATCAAAAGTATCGGTTTCGCGTTCTGCAGCCCCTTTGCATTTAGGACAAACAGTTTGATAGAACTCAGGCATTTTTTTAAGGGGGGATTGTACTCCATCAAAGATAACTTCTTCGGGTAATACCACCGGCAAATCAGTTTCAGGAACCGGAACAGTACCGCACTGCTTACAATAGATCATCGGAATAGGGGCACCCCAATACCGTTGCCTAGAAACACCCCAATCGCGCAGGCGCCAATGGGTTTCAAATTTACCTTGATTTTTTTCTTGTAATGCAGCAGTAATGGCAACACAAGCGTCGGAATGATTTAAACCATTAAAGCGATCAGAGTTGATTAAAATCCCTTTTTCAGTAAAAGCCGTTTTTTGCAGATCTGTTTTTAAGGCATTGTCTAGTTTTGGATGATTAGGGGCAACGACTTGGAGTATAGGTAATTGGTATTTTTTGGCGAATTCATGATCACGATTATCATGTCCAGGAACAGCCATAATTGCGCCGGTACCATAATCCATTAATACATAATTGGCGATCCAGATCGGAATTTCTTGGTTATTAATAGGATTTATGGCTTTTAATCCGGTATCTATCCCTTTTTTCTCAAGGGTAGCCATGTCCGCCTCTGCCACTTTACCCTTTTTACAGGTATCTATAAAGGCTTTAATTGTAGGGTTTTGCTTGGCAAGTTCTATACACAATGGATATTCGGGGGCAATGGCAAGAAAAGTGACACCAAATAAAGTATCTACACAGGTGGTGAAGATCTCTATCGTTTCGGTTCTGGTTGCCACTGTAAAATAGACCGAGGTTCCTTTTGATTTTCCTATCCAATTGCGTTGCATAGTTTTTACTTGAGGGGGCCATTCTGTTAGTTGATCCAGATCTTGCAATAATTCTTCTGCATAATCAGTGATCTTTAAGAACCATTGAGGAATTTCACGGCGTTCCACCAGTGCATTTGATCGCCAACCACGGCCATCAATGACTTGTTCATTAGCCAAAACAGTTTGATCCACAGGATCCCAATTCACCACGGCATTTTTTCGATACACCAACCCTTTATTGTAAAGTTGAATAAAAAACCATTGTTCCCAACGGTAATATTCGGGTTTACAGGTGGTTAATTCTCGATCCCAATCGTAGCCAAATCCAAGGCGTTTTAATTGCTCTCCCATTTGTTTAGCGTTTTGATAAGTCCATTGTGCGGGGGGGACTTTATGTTTGATGGCGGCGTTTTCAGCGGGGAGCCCAAAGGCATCCCAACCGATGGGTTGTAAAACGTTTTTGCCTTGAAGGCGTTGGAAGCGGCTAATGACATCACCTATGGTGTAATTTCGTGCGTGTCCCACATGCAGGCTACCACTTGGGTAAGGGAACATACTTAAACAATAAAACTTTTCTTTATTCGGATCTTCTACAACTTTGAAGGTGTTATGGGTTTCCCAGTAATGTTGTGCTTCTTCTTCTACCTTTTTAGGGTCGTATAAAGGATCCATAATTTTTTGAGTCTCGCCATTTATTGTCCAGATTCTATGAAAACAGGATAACAAAGGTGGGTTGTTCCAACAATGGTGAAAAAAATAAAAAGCTAGTTTTATGAATCTGAAATGTTAAGATTTCTAACAATCCACTTAATACCCCGACCCGGTAAAAGGAAAAAGGCGAATAAGGCAATCAACAATGGCCAAATGCCGGTTTCATTCCAAGGTGTATAACCTTGCGCAGAGCGGAAAGTGCCGTTTAAGACGGTTGCTTCAAATTGCGGAGCAGTTGCTACAATTTTTCCTTTATGGTTAATAATGGCGGTGATCCCGCTGGTAGTGGCGCGTAATACATAGCGGCCGGTTTCTAATGCGCGCATTTGCGCAATTTGCAAATGTTGATGAGGCCCCCAGGAATTTCCAAACCAACCATCTTCGCTTAGAGTAATAATAACGTCTGCATTACGGAGTGTGTTACGTACAAGTTCTGGAAAAGCAATCTCATAACAAAGTAAAGGATCAATCTTAAGAGGACCTGCGGTAATTAATTCTTGTTCTTTTGGTCCAGGAATAAAGGATGACATCGGGATATTAAAAAATTCGGTTGCGCCTCGCAACCATTTTTCAAAGGGCACATAGTCACCGAAGGGAACTAAATGATACTTATGGTAGGTTCCTTTACCATCCCCGAGGGCAATCAAAGAATTATAATATTGTCCTGATTCGTTGATGACTTGCGTACCTGCGATAAGAGTGGAATGATGCTTCCTTGCTGTTCTTTTCAATTGTTCAACAAAAACGGTAGACGCAGGTAAGGGGAGGGGAATGGCGCCTTCTGGCCATAGAATAAGATCAGCCCCCCATTGATCATGGGTAAGCAATCCATAAGTGCGTTCAATGGATTCAATCGGTTTTTCCTGAGTGAATTTGTCTAGAGGCTGGATATTTCCTTGGATCAAACTCACTGTAAAATTTTTATTGTTGAGTTGTGTAAAGGAATAGGATCCCAATAAATACCCTGCCCCCCAAACAACCGCTATAACGAAAGTCGCTAATATTTTTGGTTTACGACCATATTGCAGTAAGGAGACTAGCGCGCCGCTTGTGAGTGCAACGGCAAAGGATACGCCATAGACGCTGGCAACTGGCGCATAACCGCTAAGGAAAGTGTTTATTTGAGAATACCCTAGGTAGAGCCAAGGGAAACCGGTAAACAACCAGCTTCGGATCCATTCGAATATTACCCAACAGCTGGGAAATCCTAAAAGCCATAGTTGGGTGGAGCCCCCTTGGAAAAAACGTTTTAAAATAAATCCTTGAAAGGCAATAAAGAGAGCAAGTGTGAGTACAAGCGAAGAAGTAATAAGAACCGCAGTAGGAACATCGGTATGTCCAAAGTGATGAATACTCACAAATACCCAAGATACCCCAACACCGAACATCCCAAGGCCAAAGCACAGGCCTAAGCCAAAGGCTTGTATAGGGGGGACGATAAAGTCTTGCCAGGTCCAGAGTAAGGCTGCTGGGCAGAGGATGGCCAAGGGCCAGAGATTAAGGGGAGCAAAGGCCAAGGGAAATAGGGCCCCAGCCAGGATCGCAACAAAATAATAGGTACGGGTTGATACAAACACTGATCTTATCCCAAGACTTTAAAAGGCCATACTTTAAAAATTCTATCCTACGCGCAAGAGCCTTTAGAATGCAATGCCTTGAATTCATTACAGTTTAGTCGGCTTTTAGCCAGGATTAAAATTTTTTTAAAAATTAATAAAAAAAATGAACCTCTGTTATAGCAATTTAGAAATGTCCTATTCCTGGCAAGTTTCAAATGTCCGGTTTGTGAACCTGACTTAACAATTAAACTTTCCATTTGAATTAGACTCAGCGTTCAAAAAAAGTTTCTTGTTGATTACTTCAAAAAATTAGACCCTAGGCTTTCGTAAATTAAGAAATTTTAAATTTCTTGCGTTCCCTTCTCCCCAAGTCATTGGGGAGAAGGTCCCCGAAGGGGGGATGAGGGGAAATTTAGTCATAAAAAAATGATAACGTTAATGAAAGCAAAGAGCCGAGAACTGTCAAGGGCGAGCTTTTTAGCCCTTGACTGGTCGCAGGCTCCTATAACACTTAGTAATGGGCTTTGCCAATCTTTGGCAAAGCCCTAACTGCCATATTGTGCTCGCTTTACTGCAGTAGAAATATACTCCATCAGCTCATTTGCAGAGCCCTTAGAATAAGACTCCGCCATACGATTTAAAAAAGCTTCTAGCTCTTTTCTGCTTAAGATCTCGCACTCATGGATATGTTCCTTGTATACTTCATAATTGAGTGGTTGGTTGTTATAGAGGATAGTGATCTTGCCAGATTCATCTTCACAAACAAGCACTCCTGCCTGGCGAAGGCGGTATCCTTTGCCAGGCAACACCAACTTGTAGATATTTTTCCTGTGCCTAACCGTTAGGCTTTTAGAGACCTTGTGGAGTGTTTGAATGGTAAACAGGGTATCTAATTGCTTTTGTTCATTCTCCTCTAAGACTCTATGTACATTAACAATGTCTTTAGGGACTCTGGCAAATCTAAGATTAAATTCATGTCGAAACTGTTCTAAAAATTCATTTGCTTCTACCATGTTTGATATATTGCGATATCGAAGTTCTTTAACCAGACGATCTTGAAGAGTACCATTGCAACGTTCAACACGTCCTTTAGCCTGAGGTGAATTGGCACAAATAGATTCAATTTTCAACGTATTAAGAACTCGCCCAAATTGTGTCAACCCATTGCCAGATTTAGCTTCCGGCATATTCACCCTAAATACCACATGCTTGTCGCTATAAAAAGCCCTAGGTTTTCCATGCTCTTTTAAATAACCTCTTAATGCCCTAAGATATCCAAAGGTGGTTTCTGCTTCAACGAATAATAGTTTCTGTACCATGCTAGTTGCATCGTCGATAAAGACCAGCAAAGTACATCTTGGTCCTCGTTCTTCAAACCAATCATGATCTGAGCCATCAATTTGGATCAACTCACCATAACAAGGGCGGCGATAACGAGGTTGATGAATAGTGGCTTCATAACTTCTTTTGGCTTTCCAAATTCCAGAATTGATCATCCATAACCGTGCTGTTTCTTTAGAAATCTTAAGACCATTATATTCCCATAATTTTTCTGCTGCCAAGGTGGGTCCATAATCGTAAAAATCTTTATTAATAATTGAAATACATTGTTGCTGAAACTGGAGAGGATATTTTCGATTACCTGTAGCTCCACGCTTTTTAGAGCGCAATCCTTGGGGACCTTCACATCGAACAGAACGACATAATCTTCTAATTTGACGTTCACTGAGTCCTAACTTTTTTGTTGCTTCAGCTTGGCTTAATTTCTTGTCTAAAAGCAATTGTATGATTGATGTACGGTCTAGCTCTTGAGTACTCATGGTAATCAAATCTCCCCGCATAACGCCCTCCTTGGCTGTTTGTGTTTATACATTCAGCATAGGTGGACTGGTTAAAAGTGGAGGACATTTCTATCTTGCTAAAACCGGACATTTCTAATTTGCCGCTACACCTCCAAACTTAATCGCAGTCTTATTTTTCAAGCAAGGAAGAATTGGGGTTTCTTGAACAATGGATGAGTCTACACCTAATTTGGGAGTACGATAATATGTTTACAGAAGACAAAGCAGATAATTTGATTACCGAATATTTTTTAGGAGATTTCAAAGATGTTGAAGTTGACAAAAATAGTGCTGAATACTTAGCCATAAAAGAAACCCTTACGAAGTTATTGGCGGTTAATAGTGAAATAGATGTAAAGTTTTATTTAAATCAACAACTCTTGGATGACAAGTTCGAAGTTGAGAGCAAGAAGGAAAATATAGCCAACTACTTAACAAGAATGAATGGAATTGTGATTGAAAAGCTTGCTGCTGAAAATAACAAAAGGAAAAAACCAGTAGATGACCTTCCCCCGACTTTTCGGACACCTTGCTAAGATAGTAAAATCTATCAGAGAGGTGTTATATGAATCACAAGAAATCAATT
>JBEICO010000069.1:0-7602 GCA_040383965.1 Francisellaceae bacterium | reverse complement strand
TATTATTAAGACAGCAGTCTCTGTTCCTTATATTGTTATAATGATTGCTCTTTTCCCCTTTACCCGTTGGATAATGGGATCCACTGAGGGATGTGTTGCAGCAGTCATTCCACTCACCTTGGCCTCTATTCCACATTTTGCAAAATTAATTGAAAAATCGCTCAATCGGATCCCCTCCGGCCTTATTACTACAGCAACGGCCATTGGAGCAACGTCTTTTCAAATTATTTATAAAGTATTGATCCCTGAAGCGCTACCGAATATCATTAAAGGCTTAACGGTTACTCTGACGCATTTGATAGGTTTTTCGACTATTGCTGGTGCTTTAGGTGCTGGGGGATTAGGTAGCTTAATTGTTATTAAAGGCTACCTCACTTTTCAAACCGATTATGTTATAGCAACCATTTTTATGCTAGTTGCCTTGGTGTATATTATTCAATCGTGTGGTGACTATATTGCTAATGGAAGTGTCCACTCCAATCCTACTCTTTAAGAAATTTAAAAGATAAAGGAGACTTTATCTTGACGTTCCCGATTAAAAAATTTATTAAATTAGAATCATTCGCAGGTGTATTGCTAGGTATTGCTGCTATTCTTGCTGTGATTATAAAGAACTCCTCAGCATCACCTATTTATGATACCTTTTTAAATACCCCCATCAAAATCCACGTCGGAAATTATTTTTTTAATTTCTCACTTTTACTTTGTATTAACGACTTTATGATGGCAATTTTCTTTTTACTAGTGGGCGCTGAAATAAAAAGAGAAAGCGTTGAAGGGCAGCTCGCAACAAAAGCTCAAAGAGCTTTGCCTGCAATAGCTTCATTAGGAGGAATAATAATTCCTGCAATCATCTACCTCTATTTTAACTCGGAAAATAAATTAGCAATCAAAGGTTGGGCCATACCCACTGCTACTGATATTGCATTTTCTTTGGGAATTTTAGCACTACTTGGAAATCGCGTCTCTCAAAACATTAAAACATGCCTATTAACCTTAGCAATCCTTGATGATTTAGCAGCCGTATTAATCATTGCATTTTTTTACACAAATAATATTTCATGCACGTGGCTAACCATTAGTCTTTTTCCAATAATGGTTCTAATGGTTTTAAATAAATGCTCTATAAAATCTTTGGCACCTTATCTACTGGCAGGTTTGTTTTTATGGGTTTGCATCTTAAAATCCGGCGTACATGCCACAATTACAGGTGTTATTCTAGCATTTTTCATACCTTTAAATATCAACAACACACCGTTCAGATCTCCTCTTAAAAACTTGGAAAACGCTATACACCCGTGGGTTACTTATTGCATACTTCCTTTTTTTGCATTTGCAAATGCAGGAGTTTCCTTAAGTGGAATATCCAAAGAGCTGTTATTGCAACCCCTCACTCTCGGGATTTTTATGGGATTGTTTTTTGGAAAGCAAATAGGCGTAATGCTTTTCTCAACCATAGGAGTTATAACTAAATTATGCAAATTACCCAAGGACGTATCTTGGTTGCAATATTATGGAATGTCATTAACAACAGGCGTAGGCTTTACCATGAGTCTTTTTATTGGAATGTTGGCATTTAATAAAATTGATGATCTGAATGCGGTACGAATGGGTGTCATATCAGGTTCTATTTTCTCAGGTATATTCGGATACATTGTTCTCAGAATGTCATATCAAAAGCAAATTTCAAATGCATGAATTTCGTAATAGTTATCTCATCCCCTAAAGGGATTTAGCCAGTGAAATTTACAAAAACAATACTATAATTTAGGTATGAAAACTCAAAAACTGGGTTTTACCTTGATAGAATTGGCTATTTGCATCGTGGTCTTTATCGCATTGACCACCCTAGCCTCGTACTTTAAAATTCACTATCGGCACTCGGCAGAAATAAATTCATTCTTAAACATTACCACTCCTATTCGGTCCCAAATAAATCAACACCATCAAGCAAAAAGTGCATTAGACAGTCAATTTTGCACAACTTTATTAGATCAATACGGAGCAAAAATCGCCACACAACATTACCCAACCGTAGCTGTTGCGTGTTCAAACCGCTCTTTTTTAATCCAAAAATGGTCAAATTCAACAGATTATGACAACGTCCTAGAAATGGCAGGGTATTATCAATCCGATCATACTATTCAATGGATATGCCATGCAGCACGAGCTACAAACCATACTAGTTTAGGACAGTGTCGAGATTGGAGCTATATGACAGAATGGATGGATCATCATCCTAGGATAGAAGGCTTGAATTGTAACTGCTTTGATTCACGTACTTATGCTTTTTGATCGCGTATCTCTGCCAAGCGTTCCAAATGCAATTTTAATTCTTCTTCACTGGCGCGAATGATCCTTAACGGAAACGCATGATTTCGAGATACCTTTTTGACATCTATTTTAATTTCTGAACGGGATGGGTTTAAAGGCTCTGCCCCTAAGCCCATATCGGTTTGCCCTGCTGTCATTGCCAAATAGAGTTGCGCTAATAATTGTGCATCTAATAAGGCACCATGAAGTTCTCGGTGTGAATTATCAATATTGTACCGTTTGCACAATACATCTAAGTTATTACGTTGTCCTGGATGCATGCGCCTTGCCATAGCTAAGGTATCTATAACACCGACTTTATGTTCTAAGGGGCTCCAAGCATGGCCCAGCAACTTTAATTCGCTGTTCAAAAATCCCATATCGAATGGCGCATTATGAATAATTAATTCTGTCCCAGCGCCTTGTATAAACTCTAAGAACTCTTCAGCAATTTCTGAAAATTTTGGCTTATCTTTTAAAAACTCTAGTGTTAAGCCCGTAATTTCCATTGCCCCTTTATCAACTTCTCTTTCAGGATTTAAATAAGTTTGAAAACGCCTTCCCGTTAAACGACGATTGATCATTTCTAAACATCCAATCTCTGTGATCCGATGTCCTTGATTAGGATCTAAACCCGTTGTTTCCGTATCTAAAATCACATAACGCATTTTTAATCCTTTTATAAGTCTAATAGTTTATCAATGGCTTCTCGTGCAAGCTCGTCTACTCTATCATTTTCAGGATGATTACTATGGCCCTTCACCCAATGCCATTCTACTTGATGGCGTTTAACTTCTTCGTGTAATTGTTGCCAAAGTTGCTGATTCTTAACGGGTTTTCCTGCCGCATTTTTCCACCCTTTGCGTTCCCAATTATGGATCCACTCTGTAATGCCATTTTTAACATATTGAGAATCGGTATATATCATGACATAACAATGACGAGATAAGGCCTTTAAGCCTTGAATCGCAGCCATTAATTCCATTTGATTATTGGTAGTATCCGGTATTGCCCCAGAAATTTCTTTTTCAGTTGTCTGATATCGCAACAACACCCCCCATCCGCCTGGTCCAGGATTGCCTCGACACGCACCATCCACATACATTTCAATCTTTTTAGTCACTAAAACCAGACTCCTTTTGCTCAATATACCTTTTGGGCAAATATTTTTCTAGGTGTTAAACTTATACACAGGATAAATAAGACTCAAAGGACTGATCTTCTATGTCTACCGGTCTCAAACTTGGATTAAGTGAGACAAATAACCTTCTTCGTGAAACGGTTTATCAGTTTGCTCAAAAAGAAATTGCCCCTCGTGCTCACGATATTGATAGCAGTAACCAATTTCCAAATGATCTCTGGAAAAAAATGGGGGACTTGGGATTACTTGGGATTACGATAGACTCTTCCTATGGCGGTTCTAATTTAGGATACCTGGATCAAGTGATTGCCATGGAAGAAATCAGCCGAGCCTCCGGATCTGTAGGATTAAGCTACGGTGCCCATGCAAATCTCTGCGTGGATCATATTCGAAGAAATGGTACCGAAACTCAAAAAATGCAATATCTTCCTCGTTTAATTCGCGGAGAACATGTTGGCGCGATTGCCATGAGTGAAGCGAATGCCGGCTCCGATGTTGTCAGTATGCGACTAGCGGCTGAGAAAAAAGGTTCTGTCTTCATATTAAATGGAACTAAGATGTGGATCACCAATGGTCCCGATGCAGACGTCTTAGTGGTATATGCTAAAACAGATTTTCAATTAGGTTCTCGAGGGATCACCGCCTTCATTATTGAAAAAGAATTTACAGGTTTTTCAACTGGAGAAAAGCTGAACAAACTTGGCATGCGCGGATCCAATACCTGTGAACTCATTTTTGATAACTGTAAAGTTCCTGAAGAAAATGTTTTGGGAACAGTCAATAATGGGATCGAAGTGTTAATGGGTGGCTTAAATTATGAAAGGATTGTTCTCGCTGCAGGACCCGTTGGCCTTATGCAAGCGTGTTTGGATGTGGTTTTACCCTATGTGAAAGTACGAGAACAATTTGGAAAACCAATTGGTGAGTTTCAATTAATTCAAAGTAAACTAGCAGATATCTATAGCACTTTAATGGCATCTCGTACCTATTTGTATAGTGTAGCCCGTGCTTTAGAGCATCAAAAAATTAGTAATAAAGATGCAGCCAGTTTAATTCTATTTACTTCTGAAAACGCAACACAAATGGCATTAAAAGCCATCCAATGTTTAGGGGGAAATGGCTATACCAATGATTTTCCAACAGGACGATTACTGCGAGATGCAAAATTATATGAAATTGGGGCGGGAACTTCTGAGATCCGTCGTATGTTAATTGGACGAGAATTATTTAATGAATAGAGAGATCCTAAAATATGGAAGCCAGTGATCCTATCGTTATTGTGAGTGCTGCGAGAACGCCTATGGGTAGTTTTCAAGGTGCGTTTAGTCGGCATACGGCACCCGAACTAGGAGCTATGGCGATTAAAACTGCTGTTGAACGTTCAAATATTGATCCCACTGAGATTAGTGAAATCATGATGGGATGTGTCTTACAGGCAGGGATGGGACAGGCTCCTGCTAGACAAGCCTCGTTAAAAGCTGGGCTACCAAAATCGGTGGGCTGCACTACCGTTAATAAAGTGTGTGGTTCTGGGCTGCAAGCGGTTATTGTAGCACACGATAGTCTAATCGCGGGATCTCATACTATCGTCGTCGCAGGCGGCATGGAAAGTATGACAAATGCGCCCTATATATTGCAAAAAGCCAGATCCGGTTATCGCATTGGGCATGGAGAAATCAAAGATGCTCTATTTTTCGATGGTCTAGAAGATGCTTATGAAGTAGGCAATTTAATGGGAGTATTCGCAGAAAGAACCGCAGATAAATATAACATTGGTAGAAAAGCCCAAGATGCTTTTGCCCTTTGCTCTTTATTTCGTGCCCAACATGCCACAAAGCAAAAGTGGTTTCTTTCAGATGTGGAGATGATTGAATTGGAATTCTTAAAGCAAGATGAACAATTGTTAAATGCAAAACCTGAGAAAATTCCCCTATTAAAACCTGTTTTTAAAAAAGACGGTACTGTCACTGCTGCGAATTCAAGTTCAATTTCAGATGGTGCAGCCGCTTTAGTGTTAATGCGATTAAGCGAAGCCAAAAGAAGAAATTTAAAACCAAAGGCTAAAATCTTAGGACATGCAGGATTTGCTACGGATCCATCCTGGTTTACCATAGCACCCGTCGGTGCCATTCAAACTTTACTTAAAAAATTAAACTGGACTACAGAAACAGCCGATCTTTATGAAATTAATGAGGCATTTGCGGTTGTGACCCTTGCGGTCATGCAAGAACTAAACTTGCCTCTTGAAAAAGTAAACATTCATGGAGGGGCTTGTGCTTTAGGGCATCCCCTGGGTGCAACTGGAGCACGGTTTTTATGTACGCTTTTAGGAGCGTTACAACAAACCAACCAAAAACGGGGCATTGCAGCACTCTGTTTAGGCGGCGGCGAAGCCATTGCTGTGGCAATAGAAAGGATAGACACTTAAATGACTATATTAAAATCTGAAATAAAACCTCAAGATCCTACTTTTAAACAAAATGCGAAGATCCTAAAAGAAAAAATATCTCAGCTTAAAGCTCGGCTGAAAAACATTGAAATGGGAGGCGGGAGTGAAAAAAAAGCATCTCACCAAGCAAAAGGGAAATTATGGGTGCGAGATCGCATACAAGCATTGCTTGATCCCAATACATTTTTTTTAGAATTGTCACCTTTCGCTGCAGATGAAGTGTATGAAGATAATACAGCTGCTGCGGGAATTATTACAGGAATTGGATGGGTAGAAAACCAAGAATGTATGATTATTGCAAATGATGCCACGGTTAAGGGCGGAACCTATTATCCTTTAACCGTTAAAAAACATCTGCGCGCACAAGAAATTGCAGAAGAAAATCATTTACCTTGTATTTATCTGGTAGATTCTGGTGGCGCCCATTTACCCCATCAAGCCGAAGTTTTCCCCGATCGCGATCATTTTGGCCGGATCTTTTATAATCAAGCTAAGATGTCCTCCTTAGGTGTTCCCCAAATAGCCGTAGTGATGGGATCTTGTACTGCAGGCGGGGCTTATGTTCCCGCCATGAGTGATGAAAGTATTATGGTAAAGGAGATCGCTACGATTTTTCTAGCCGGCCCTCCGCTTGTAAAGGCTGCGATTGGTGAAGAAGTGACAGATCAAGCTCTTGGCGGTGCAGATATGCATTGCAGGGTATCTGGGGTTGCGGATTATATGGCCGAAAATGATCTCCATGCTTTAGAACTCGCTAGAAGATCCATTGCAAATACTAATATTCAAAAATCTATGCCCTTAAAACGAATTCCCTCTAAAGCGCCTTTGTATGCAGCAGAAGAAATATATGGGATTATCCCAGAGGATCCCCGTATGCCTTTCGATGTAAGGGAAATCATTGCTCGAATCGTCGACGGATCAGAATTTGATGAATTCAAAGCGTTGTATGGTAAAACTTTAGTTTGTGGATTTGCGCATCTTGAAGGGTATCCAGTAGGCATCATTGCAAACAATGGCATTCTGTTTAGCGACTCTGCTATTAAAGGCACACATTTTATAGAACTCTGCTGTCAGAGAAATATACCCTTAATATTCTTACAGAACATTAACGGATTTATGGTGGGCAGTCGCGCAGAAGCAGATGGCATTGCCAAACAAGGTGCAAAAATGGTGATGGCAGTTGCAACAGCTGCCATCCCAAAATTTACGGTTATCATTGGTAATAGCTTTGGGGCAGGCAATTATGCCATGTGCGGACGAGCTTATAATCCTCGTTTTTTATGGACATGGCCAAATGCCAGAATTGGTGTCATGGGCGGGGAACAGGCTGCCAATGTGATGGAAACAGTCCGCCGTGACAAATCAGACACCGAAAAATCTAAGTCCAATAAAAACAACCTGCAACAACAATATGAAAAGGAAGCAGAAGCTTATTATGGGAGTGCTAGACTCTGGGACGATGGAATAATCGATCCTAAAGACACCCGTAAAATTTTGGCAGCATCTCTTTCTGCCGCACTAAATGCTCCCATTCAAGATACCCATTTTGGGGTTTTTCGCAAGAGTGTGCCAAAATCTCAGTATATGCGACGGGACCCTCCCGGTCATCCCTCGCACCCTCGATTAAGGCACAAATTTGCGATGTCAGACTCCGTCTGCATCGCCCTCGGCCGCCCTCGTCGCCAAGGCTCATTCACTT
>JBEICO010000068.1:0-7613 GCA_040383965.1 Francisellaceae bacterium | reverse complement strand
TTTTTAGTAACAATTGATTTCTTGTGATTCATATAACACCTCTCTGATAGATTTTACTATCTTAGCAAGGTGTCCGAAAAGTCGGGGGAAGGTCACAATGCAAATCTTCTTCGGAAGGGGTTTCACAAATTCGTCGTAAATCATGAAAGATAGAAAAACCTAAGGTATAAGGATTGATCCCACTATAATGGGGATTGTCAAAAGCGGGTTGAAAAATGACATTGGTATGATTATGCAAAAATTCAACCATAAAGGATTCGTTCACTAGATTTTTTTCAAAGAGTTCATTCATTAAGGTATAATGCCAAAACGTTGCCCATCCTTCATTCATAACTTTGGTTTGTCTTTGAGGATAATAATATTGAGCAATCTTTCTCACAATTCTAACAATTTCCCTTTGCCAAGATTCCAACAATGGAGCATTTTTTTCAATAAAATACAACAAGTTTTCTTCAGGCTCTTCTGGAAATCCTTTTTCCTCGTTTTCAAGTTTTGGTTTTGATTTCGGAAGTGTTTTCCAAAGCGCATTTACTTGGGATTGTTGATATTCTTCACGCTCTGTTTGACGTGCCTTTTCCTCTTGTAGAGAAAGCGTGGGGGAACGTCTATACCTATCAACGCCATGATTCATTAAAGCGTGGCAGGCATCCAAAGTTTCTTCTACAGCTTCAGTGCCATAGCGTTCTTCACAGTGTTCAATATACTTTTGTGCAAAAACCAAGTAATCGATGATTGAGTCTGCACTGGTCCAGGCTTGAAATAGATAATTACTTTTGAAAAATGAATTATGACCAAACGCGGCATGAGCAATGACTAAAATTTGCATCGCCAGAGTATTTTCCTCTAATAGCGAAACAATACACGGATTAGAATTAATAACTATCTCATAAGCGAGACCCATGTAGCCCCGTTTATAATTTTTTTCGATTGTTAAGAATTGTTTTCCAAAAGACCAGTGATGATATGAAATAGGCATACCCACAGAAGCATGGGCATCCATCATTTGCTCTGCTGTATTAATTTCAATCTGGGTGGGATAGGTATCCAGTTTGTAATTTTCCGCTATTTTAGCGATTTCCTTTTCATATTTCTTGAGAGTTTCCAATGTCCATTCGGAGCTTTTGGAAATTATCTTTTTTTCATTTTGAATTTCCAGCAGAAAGCTGTATTGCAGGGTGTTGCCGTTTAAAGAGCTCTCGAAAAACAGGATAGATATCTTTCAGATCGGAAATGTTTTGCATTTCAAAGTTTTTAGAAGTTTGTTTAACGGTTTGATAAACCTCCCATAAGCTTTGATGATGACGGGGCATAATTTCGACATAAGCGAAGTATTGAACATAGGGCATAATATCTCGCATTAATATATCTGCACAACGGGGTGAATCATTATTCCAATTATCGCCATCAGAGGCTTGTGCACCGTAAACATTCCAATCTGTTGTCGAGTAACGATGCATGATAATGTCTCTCATGAGTTCTAAGGCACTAGAAACTACAGTTCCCCCGGTTTCTCTTGAATAGAAAAACTCTTGCTCTTTAACTTCTTTAGCTGTTGTATGATGCCGAATAAAAACCAACTCTATAGTTTCATAATTTCGCGTTAGGAAGAGATAAAGAAGAATAAAAAATCGTTTTGCAACATCTTTTTTTTCTTCATCCATAGAGCCTGACACATCCATCAAACAGAACATCACAGCTTGTGCAGTGGGTTGTGGAACTTTAACTCGACTATTATACCGAAGATCAAAAGGATCAATAAATGGAATCTTTTGGATCCTGTGTTGTAATTGTAAAATTTTAGCATTTGTGTCTTTAATTTTTTCTTGATGTTCAAGTTTTGAAGAGGATAAAGTGTTCAGCTCCTCTTCCAGTTTTTTGATACGGCTTTTGATGCTACTTTTTGAAGCGAGTCTTCTACCAATGGCACCTTTTAAAGAACGAATAATATTAATATTGGCAGGGATCCCTTCTCGAGTATAACCCGATCGGATCCATCTTTGTGTATTGATTTTTGTAATTTGGGTTTTAACGAGATTAGGTAATGCTAAATCGTCAAAAAAGAGTTCTAAAAACTCGTCGCTCGACAGTTGGAAACTAAAACCATCTTCTCCTTCTCCGCGATCACTTGCTTGGCTACCTTTGCCTTGGTTTTCCTTTGCAGATCGTTCGATTTTATCCCCTGCCATATAGTGTTGATTTCCAGGTAACACGCCTTCTTGTTTTCCGCCTTGCCCAAAATGGAAGTTGGGTTCTCGAGTATCTTTAACAGGAATTAGAATTTCTTCGCCAGTTTCAATATTGGTAATACTTCTTGCATTAATGGCATTTGCAACAGCTTTTTTAATTTCTAATTTGAATCTCCGCAAGAATCTTGAGCGGTTTACAGCACTTTTATGGCGGCCTTGTTGTCGTCTATCAATAAATCGTGTCATAATTAAGAGGATTTCCGGACTCGGAGATACCAATCACAGAGGAGTCGGACTTGCTTGGTCGTATAGCCTTTTTCAACCATTCGGTTAATAAATTCCTCATGTTTTTTCCGTTCCTCGCTTGAAGCTTTTGCATTAAATGAAATAACGGGTAATAAATCTTCCGTGTTTGAAAACATTTTCTTTTCAATGACTACTCTTAATTTTTCATAACTGGTCCAAGCAGGGTTTCTGCCTTTGTTTGCTGCTTTTGCTCTTAAAACAAAATTAACAATTTCATTTCTAAAATCTTTAGGATTGCTGATCCCGGCTGGCTTTTCAATTTTTTCAAGTTCGTCGTTTAGCATCTTTCTGTCTAAACTTTCTCCGGTGTCTGGATCTCGATATTCTTGATCTTGGATCCAAAAGTCCGCATAAATAACATATCGGTCAAAAATATTTTGACCGTATTCAGAATAAGATTCCAAATAAGCTGTTTGGATCTCCTTTCCAATAAATTCCACATAGCGTGGGGAAAGATAGCCTTTAATATAAGAGAGATATTTTTCGTGTAATTCTTGAGGAAATTGTTCTTGTTCTATTTGTTGCTCAAGAACGTAAAGCATATGAACTGGGTTTGCAGCAACCTCAGTGATATCAAAGTTGAAAACTTTAGAAAGTATTTTAAAGGCAAAACGCGTTGACAGTCCTGTCATGCCCTCATCAACGCCTGCAAAGTCACGATATTCTTGATAGGATTTTGCTTTGGGATCTGTGTCTTTTAAGTTTTCACCATCGTAGACGCGCATCTTTGAAAAAACGCTGGAATTCTCAGGTTCTTTGAGGCGAGACAAAATAGAGAATTGTGCCATGGTTTCCAGGGTTCCGGGAGCACAGGGGGAATCCCGAAGCGAACTGTTGTGCAATAACTTCTTGTATATTTTAATTTCTTCAGTGACTCTCAGGCAATAAGGAACTTTGACAATATAGACCCGATCTAAAAAAGCCTCATTGTGGCGATTGTTTTTAAATGAAAGCCATTCGGCCTCGTTTGAATGGGCTAAGATGATACCGCCAAAAGGCAAGGAAGAAATGCCTTCAGTACCATTGTAATTTCCTTCCTGAGTGGCTGTTAATAACGGATGGAGCACTTTGATGGGTGCTTTAAACATTTCAACAAATTCTAAAAGCCCTCGATTAGCCTTGCAAAGTCCGCCAGAATAACTATAGGCATCTGGGTCATTTTGTGAGAATTCTTCTAATTTTCGAATATCGACTTTACCGACTAAGGATGAAATATCTTGATTGTTATCATCTCCAGGTTCTGTTTTTGCAATCCCTATTTGGGAGAGAATCGAGGGATACATTTTAATCACTTTGAATTGAGTAATGTCGCCATTATATTCTTGGAGTCTTTTGACGGCCCAGGGCGACAATATGCTTTCAAGATATCGTTTTGGGATCCCATATTGATCCGCTAAGAGTTCTCCATCTTCTGTGGGACTGAATAGACTGAGAGGGGATTCTAAAATGGGTGATCCTTTAATCGCGTAAAAGGGAATTTTTTCCATCAGGAATTTTAGTTTATCAGCAAGAGAAGACTTGCCGCCCCCCACAGGTCCTAACAGATACAAAATCTGTTTCTTTTCCTCGAGGCCTTGTCCTGCGTGTTTTAAAAAGGCGACGATTTGTTCTATACATTCTTCCATGCCAAAGAAATCTGTAAAGCTAGGGTAGTGTTTGATAATTTTATTTGAGAAAATCCGGCTTAGCCTAGGTTCTTGGCGGGTATCTACCAACTCTGGTTCACCAATTGCCATGAGTAGGCGTTCTGCGGCAGAGGCGTATGCTATTTTATCATTTTTACAGATTTCAAGATATTCTTTGAGGGAATATTCTTCAAATTTCTCTGATTCGTAGCGCGCTTTAATTTTGTCTAAAATATCCATGGGGTTGGCTCCTATTTGCGCGGATCTTAATTTGCACCTTAAATGTAGTATAGTGCATGACTTAATTTTTTAGCCATGCCAAGCCAAAGACCTTTCGTTAAATATTAGTATTGTTCTAGTCTGTTGGAGTGATGATAAAGCACATGAAAGCCCGAGCGTTTAGTTTAGTTGAGGTGATGGTTGCGCTTTTTATCATTACCGTAGGGGCATTAGGGTTTACCAAAGCACAGTTAGCAGCAGTACAATCGGCAACAGAAGCAGGGTTACGTACCACCGCAACACTTTTAGTACAAGATATGGTTGGTCGAATTTCAGCCAATGCAGGTGAATCTTTACAAGGGATCGCTGGAGGTTATTACACTGGCCCTGCTACTTTTAACGCCAATTGTTTGGCGATAGACGGAAATATTTGTACGGGCAATGAAATGGCATTACACGATTTAGCCGATTGGAATACCACCATTACCAATTCTTTTCCAGCGGGCACAGGAGTGTTTGGATTAGTGTGTCTTGATTCTATTGCTGGAAATTCTGATCAAACATGTGAAGATATAGGTGCTAACCCAGATCCGCTTATCTATACGGTCAAGTTGTTTTGGGAAAGTTGGAATAATAGAGGTACAGGTACTTATGACCAATTTGTGGTAGTAACTGTTGGGCCTCCTTTAGAGAGATAAGGATATGGGTAAGTAATATGCAAAGACCGCATAAACAAGCTGGTGTGAGTATTGTTTCCCTTTTGGTAGGGGTAGTTGTGAGTGCGGGGTTATTGCTGGCGGTGGGACAACTGGCTTTTATTTCAAAGCATAATTATACGCAAGCCAAAAATATTATTGAGATGAATGAAAATGGTCGAGACGCGATAGAGTTTTTAAGAAAAAATATTGAAATGGCTGGGATTGGGATTGCACAACCGGTGCCAGCGGGGAATATTCAATTAGACAGTAGCGATCGTTATGCTCCAGCTCCTCCTGCAGGTGGCTATGCTGTACTGCGTGATTGGACAGCAATTGGTAATTTCCAAGATCCGACTACTCAATTTGATCTGAGTTTATATACTGAAGATGCAACGCCTGCTATTTGCGCAAATTATGTTAATAGTAATTATTCAAATGATGTTCAATTTTTTTCGCTGTGGAGTTGTGGGCAATGTTATATCAAAAATCCAAACTCTCCGCCTTATGCAGTAGATAAGAGTCAATTAGCATTGGCGGGTTATGATATTAGGACTGCAACGTGCTGTCAGCCCGGGACGAGTGCTTGCGCTGCAGATGCAAATTATTGTAGTACGCCCACTTATAATTGTGGTGGGGATACGCAAGGGGCAGTGTATCAAAAATTAATATCGCCATTATGTGTTGGTATTAGTTGCACTGGAGCAGATCCAGATGCAAACTCTAGCGGTGATATGGTAACCGTGTATTATGCCAATCCAGGGACTGGGGTATTGACTTCGTTTACGGGAACGAATATTCCGTCAAATACCTTCATTCCACCTGTGCATTACTGGAGCGCTTCTATGTACGTAGATGCCAATACCAACACTTTGTTAGCTGGCGACTCGTTACAGGTAGATGGAGGGGGTATTATCCCTAATACCAATATTACTCGTAATATAGAATATATGGCGGTTATGCTGGGTGAGAGCGATTTATCTTCTACCGTGAATTCTAGTTATTCTGCACCGCAAATAAATCGTTATGTGCGCCCGGACACTGCAAACCTCTATGAGTATCGCGTATCTGCGATTCGAGTAGCTCTAGTAGTACGCTCCACAGATCAAATTTTAGACGCAGTACCAGCCAGTACGGATATCACACTAATGTATGGCAATAATGGCGATCCACTGATCTATACAGCACCGTCGGATCAATATATGCGCAAAGTTTTTACCACGACAATTTATTTGAAAAATTATACTTTGCCTGCTTATCAGACACACTGTGCCGATGTGGGTGGTAATTATTATTTGAAAACGGGTGGGATCCCCTTTTCAGACACTTGGACAACAAACGATCAATGTTGTGGTGGAGGTACCTGTAGTACTTTTGATTGGGACACCTGTGAAGCCAACCGCATGAATGGAGGCTGTTAAGAGAGAAACAATATGAAAAGAGTATTTAAAATGCATCAAAGAGGGGTGGTCTTTATTATTAGTGTCATTATGCTATTGGTATTGGCAGGTTTAAGCTTAACAATTCTTTCTACAAGCGTTTCTGAAAAAGTTCAATCTGGTCAAACTCAAGATATGAGTTTGGCAAAATTATCTGCAAATAATGCCATAGCTTTTGCCAAACAAGATTTATTGGATCAATGGTGGTTGGGTCAAACGGAATGTACCAGTGTTCCTTGCACCTGTGGAGATATTTGTGTGTGGACGAGTACAACCTTTGATGGCATTAACTTAACTCAACAGGATGGTAGCTGGTGGGCTGATTATGGCACAGAAGTACCTCAACCAAATGTAGAAGAACAACCGCGTTATATTATTATTGATCAAGGCTGTGATAGTATTGCGATGGCAAGCCGCTATAGAATTGTTGCAAGAGGTGTTGGTGCTACGGCTGAATCAGTTGCATATTCTGATGATTCTTTTTCAGTTCCGGTCAATGCAAATAACTTGGGGGACGGTTCAACCGAAAGCACTTATTATGCAATTGTCGATGGTTTCAATGTAGATTCTTTTAACTTATCTCCTTCGCAGGTTAGCTCATCATTCTTTGTCGATAATACTGGATCATTATGTCCTTCTGGGCATGCCTCATTTGCGCAATGTGAAGTTAACTGTACGGGAGCTGTTAGGGTAATGGCATATTCATATGATAATAATTGTGGTCCTATTTATGGATCATGGTCATATTCAGGTGAACAGAGCGATATTAGTAGGATTACAGTTAATGGCATTGTTCATTCTGTTAGTTGTAGCCTTTAGGAGTTTTATGTTGGAGAATAATAGGATCTTTTTTAAATCATCTTTGTGGATCCTATCCGATAGCTGCCAAACTAATAATTATAGAGGTTGTTGATATCCCAAAAATATAAGATACTATCAATAATATTCTTCATATTTAGGGTAACAAACCATGAACTCTGATAAACAAACCATCACATATCTTAAAAATTATGCCCCCCCTGTCTTTTTATTAGAGACCGTAGATTTACATATTTATTTCGTAAGATCACACGGCTGAACTCAAGTCACTAAGGAGAATAGAGTTTTTAATATATTTAGGTAATTTTCTATGGGGGGGGGTGG
>JBEICO010000067.1:0-7647 GCA_040383965.1 Francisellaceae bacterium | reverse complement strand
ATCAGCACCTGTTAATAATCCTTCCATTAATTCTACAACCGTGACTTTAGAGCCTAATGCATGATAAACCGTGGCCATTTCCATTCCAATAATGCCACCCCCAATTACCAACAATCGTGTTGGAATATCCTGCAATTCTAAGGCCCCTGTAGAATCCATAATTCGAGGATCATTAGGTAAGAAAGGCAATTGAACCGGCCGCGATCCAACAGCAATAATCGCATGTTCAAATGAAATAGCCTGGGTTCCTTCGCTGGTTTTTACAGTGAGTTCAAAAGGGCTTATAAAACTGCCTTCGCCTTGAATCACTTGAACTTTGCGCTGCCTTGCTAACCCTTTTAACCCCTGGGTTAAGCGCGATATAACACTTTGCTTCCAAGATCTCAATTTATCGAGCTCAATAGTAGGTGATCCAAATTGAATACCATGTGCTCCAAATTCTTTGGTTTCTTCTAATACTTTTGCAGCATGTAACAAGGCTTTAGAAGGAATACATCCGACATTTAAACAAACACCCCCTAAATTTTCTGATTTTTCTATTAAGACTACTTTTTTACCGAGATCTGCTGCTCTAAATGCTGCAGTATACCCACCAGGCCCAGATCCCAAAACCACCACTTCTGTTTTAATATTTGCGTCCATGTCTTTCTCCTTATGCTATCAACTGCTGAAATTCTGACAATTGTTTCGCTAAAAATGTGATAAATCGAGCGCCTTGTGCACCGTCAATAACTCGATGGTCATAAGACAATGATAATGGCAACCGAAGTCTAGGTTTGAACTCACCGTCTATATATATTGGCTTTATTTCTGCTTTAGAGACTCCTAAAATCGCAACATCTGGAACATTGATAATCGGCGTAAAAGCCGTTCCTCCAATCCCACCCAAACTGGAAATACTAAAGGAACTGCCTTGCATATCTTGTGCAGAAAGCGCTCCATCTCGTGCTTTCACACTCATTTCCGCTAATTCTGTTGCTAATTGTAAGATCCCTTTTTGATCCACATTGCGAACAACAGGCACCACTAATCCATTAGGCGTATCTACTGCCACACCAATGTGAAAATATTTTTTCAAGATTAATTCGGTACCACTTGTGTCTAACGAGGCATTAAATTTTGGATAAGCCTGCAAAGCAGTAACAACTGCCTTCATAATATAAACAAGTGGCGTTAATTTAATGTTTTGTTGCTGTGCTATTGGCTGTTGTTGTTTACGATACGCTTCTAGCTCGGTAATATCCGCTTCATCAAATTGCGTCACATGAGGGACTGTAACCCAATTGCGATGTAAAAAAGAACCCGATAGCTTTTGAATTCGAGATAAAGGTTCCCGAACAATATCCCCAAACTTAGCAAAATCCACTTCAGCTAAAGGCGCAACACTAAAACCACTACCACTGCTAGCACCACCCGATTGGATCCGTTGCAGCTCTTGCTTAACATAAGACTGAACATCCATTTTTAAAATTCTATTTTTGGGTCCAGTCCCTCGTATTCTGGTTAGATCGGCTCCTAATTCTCGCGCAAATCGCCTAACACCTGGACCAGCATGGATCCCACCCGTTGCAACCCAGGGTTTCTCAGGAACTGAACTCGGAATAATAGGCATCTTGTTGGTGCTAACAGACTTTGATGGCATTGAAACTTGAGCAGTAGAAATAATTTCTTCTACCTCAACAGTTAAAATCAAACTGCCCTGTGAAACTTTATCCCCTACTTTAACACGCAATTCTTTAATAACGCCTGCGAAAGGGGCAGGGACTTCTAATGCAGCTTTATCTGTTTCCAAGGTAATTAACGGGGTATCAGCCTTAATGCTATCGCCAGGCGCAACAGATACTTCAATAATATCGACATTTGAATAAGTACCAATATCCGGGACTATCACTTCTTTAATAGTCAATACAGGTGCCTTAGCGGATTGTTCTAGAATTGGGTTAGAAACAAGAGATGCCGATGCTACCGCGTCTTCCACATCTAACGTTAATATTAAACTCCCTTCTGAAACTTTATCTCCCACTTTTACCCGCAGTTCTTTAACAACGCCTGCGAACGGTGCGGGAACTTCTAAAGTTGCTTTATCAGTTTCTAAGGTAATTAAGGTAGTATCTGCCTTAATTACATCCCCAATCGCAACTGATATTTCAATAATTTCAACATTCGAATAAGATCCAATGTCTGGAACCAAAACTTCTTTTAACATATTACACCCTCACCCCTCTCATTAAACCGTCACTGGACTCGGCTTATTAGGATCAATTTGATATTGCTCTATAGCCTTCATCACTTGCTCTTTAGGCAATAGTCCATCATCCATCAACGCTTTCAAAGCAGAGATAACAATGTAATAGCGATTCACTTCAAAGAAACGACGCAGCTCATTTCGGGTATCGCTTCGCCCAAAACCATCTGTTCCCAATACCTCATAACGACGAGGCACAAAAGCGCGAACCTGATCTGAAAATTGTTTCATGTAATCTGTCGCAGCAATCACTGGGCCTTCAGTTGCTTCTAAACAACGCGTAATATAGGCTTTCTTGGGCACCTCGAAAGGATGCAACCGATTCCAGCGATCCACTTCTAAACCATCTCGACCTAACAAGTTAAAACTGGTTACGCTCCAGATATCTGCTGCCACCCCAAAATCTTGTTCTAACAACTTTGCAGCTTCAATAACTTCTCGCAAAATAGCACCCGACCCTAATAATTGTACACGTCTTTTATGCGCATCTTTTTTGTCAGAAGTTTTCAAACAATACATTCCTTGAATAATGCCAGCTTCCGAGTCTTTAGGAAAATCTGGATGCTCGTAATTTTCGTTCATTAAAGTAATGTAGTAAAAAACACTTTCCTTGTTAGCAACCATTCGCTGCAAGCCATTATGCACAATAACAGCCAGCTCATAAGCAAAAGTGGGATCATATGAAATACAATTTGGAATCGTATTCGCCAAAATATGACTATGTCCATCCTCATGTTGTAGTCCTTCGCCATTTAAAGTGGTACGCCCTGATGTGCCTCCAAATAAAAATCCACGCGCTCGAGAGTCTCCCGCCGCCCAGGCCAGATCCCCAATTCGTTGAAACCCAAACATGGAATAATAAATATACATCGGTATCATGATTTTATTATGAGTACTATAAGCAGTTGCTGCTGCCAACCATGAGCAAAATGCACCCGCTTCATTAATGCCTTCTTCTAGTATTTGCCCCTCTTTTGATTCTTTATAAAACATCACTTGATCAGAATCGACAGGTTTATATAACTGTCCGACCGAGGAATAAATACCCAGCTGACGAAATAACCCTTCCATACCAAAAGTTCTGGCTTCATCCGGAACAATAGGCACTACTCGATCTCCAATCGCTTTGTCTTTACAAATTGCGGTTAATAATCTTACAAAGGCCATGGTGGTTGAAATTTTTCGTTCGCCAGTCCCTTGTAATAACGCATCAAATATCGATAACGGTGGAATTTCTAAAGTCTCATCCGCTTCTGTGCGTCGCTGGGGTAAGGAACCGCCTAAGGCTTTGCGCCGACTTTTGAGATATTGGATCTCCGGGCTATCTTCTGCAGGTCGATAAAAAGGCGCATCTGCTACCGAAGCATCATCAATGGGCACATCAAAGCGATCTCTAAAGTGTTTTAATTGCTCTGCAGACATTTTCTTGGCATTATGTGCAGTATTCAATGCTTCTCCGGCATCTCCCAAGCCATACCCTTTCACGGTTTTCGCTAAAATAACGGTTGGCTGCCCAGTATGTTCTGATGCGGCTTTATAAGCTGCAAAAACCTTTTGGGGATCATGCCCTCCACGATTTAAACGCCTAATATCCTCATCACTCATAGCGGAAACCAGTTCTAATAATTCTGGATATTTTCCAAAAAAGTGTTCTCGGGTAAACGCTCCGCCTTTGGCTTTATAATTTGGATATTCACCATCAACCGCTTCTTGCATCCGTTTAGCCAATAATCCAGTTTGATCTTTTGCAAACAAAGGATCCCAGCCATCTCCCCAAACAACTTTAATTACATTCCAACCCGCGCCTTTAAAGACAGACTCTAATTCTTGAATAATCTTTCCATTTCCCCGTACAGGTCCATCTAAGCGCTGCAAATTACAATTCACCACAAAAATTAAATTGTCTAATTTCTCGCGCGATCCGAGTGAAATGGCGCCCAAAGATTCAGGCTCATCCATTTCGCCATCCCCGCAAAAACACCACACCTTTCTACCTGCCGTCTTTTCTAATCCCCTAGCCTCTAAATAACGCATAAAACGAGCTTGATAAATAGCCTGCAATGGCCCTAATCCCATTGAAACAGTCGGAAATTGCCAATAATTCGGCATTAACCATGGATGTGGATAGGAAGAGATCCCTTGCCCATCTACTTCTCGCCTAAAATGGCTGAGCTCCAATTCGGATAAAACACCTTCTAAATAAGATCTCGCATACATCCCAGGGGAAGCATGTCCTTGGATGTATAATAAATCTCCATTTTGAGATCCATTTGCTGCTCGCCAAAAATGATTAAACCCTACATCATATAAAGTCGCAGAAGACGCAAAAGTGCCAATATGTCCGCCCAGATCTGGATCTATTTTTCCTGCTCGTACCACCATCGCCACTGCATTCCAACGAATAAGAGATCGGATCCGCCTTTCCATAGCAGGATCTCCTGGAATTTTTGCTTCGTTGACCTTCGAAATCGTATTCAGATAAGGTGTTTCAATTCCTTGTTCTACAAGACATCCTAAAGTGCGAGCTCTTTCCGATATTTGTTTCAATAAAAATTGAGCACGTTCCATTCCCTCTGCAGTGACAACCGAAGTCAAAGCCTCTAACCATTCTTGTGTTTCTATTGTGTCTTGATCTTCTATCATAAGTTATGTCCTACTAAAAGTGTCGTTTAAACGAGTTTTTCTGATGTCCGATTTAATAAATATGCCAATAGCTCCCAGTTAAAAGACTCTCCCGGATCTGTTTTACGATCCGGAGCAATTGTACTATGACCCACAATACGATCTTGAGTAATTTCCGGATAGTGTATTTGTAAAGTTTTAATTAAATTTGCCAAAGTTTGATATTGGATCTCTGTGTAGGGGATCTCATCTGTGCCTTCTAATTCGATCCCAATTGCAAAATCATTACAATCATCTTGTGCTCTAAAATGAGAAGCACCTGCATGCCAAGCCCGCTTATCAAAAGGAACATACTGAACAATATTACCATCCCTTCGAATCAAACAATGACTTGAAACCCGAAGAGAAACGATAGCGGGAAAATACGGATGCAGCGTGGGATCTAACGAATTGGTAAAAAATGCGTCAATAAAAGAACCCCCAAATTCTCCTGGAGGTAAACTAATATTGTGGATCACTAGGAGATCAATCAATACACCCAAAGGACGATCGTTATAGTTGGGTGACGGATGTTGCCGGGCTTCAAGTAATAAACCCTTTTGAATATTAATTTGCATTACCCCATTCTACTTTTGCTTGATGAGAAACGCCACATCATATCGTGAGGCTGTTCCTTTGAATATGTAGCCTTGAGGATTACTATCTTTAAGTTGTTCAACTTCTTTTTTTGCTGCAAAGGCAGGGATCTCCCATTTTTTCCTTAATTTTCCCTGAGCATTGTTCAATGTTAATGTGGCACTACCTATACCCTCATCATTATCCCATGGGGGAGAATCTTGTTCCAGCAAGGAAATGATGAGCTCGACTTCTTCACCTTCTTTAATACTACCCTCCCAAAGAAGAGCATTTTTAACTTTATGAAGTTTCTGGCTAGGCCAATGAGAGGGGTATGCGGGCACGCGAGTATTTTGCGTGGATCCTAAGCTTGAATACTGAGTAACATTGAAATATAATTCATCGCCTCCCTCTTCCGAAGTCTTTTCGACACGGATTTCTGCTAATTGTAAAGTAACTTGCAAGGTCTTTGCCTCAGCAAACTCTCCAAGCCAACAGCACATCAAAAATAAGCCAATAAACTTATATAAACGCATTATCCTATTTCCTTGCCACCCTTTAGAACTCATATTAACTGTAGGGTAAATCCCATAACAAGCGTTCCGTGACAAAATTGGGATCTAGGCCTAAAATTAATGATATCTTTTAACACTAAGGATGGTGTTTTGCTATGGCATATCTAGGAAAGAACTATGAAAGAGATTTTCAGCTAGACTTTTTAAACTATTTAGCTAAGTTAAAAAACAATGGTTCTCTTGCCGAACTCATCGCAAAAAAAGATGACAGTTATTGTATTTTGTCTAAAGACACCCCAGAAACAAAAGCCCATCCCCAACGAGGATGGTTAGGATCTAAACAATATCAAATGGCAGAAACGGTATTGTTATCCGGCACCAAAAGATAGGAGAAGGTAATGATCATGATAATAGGCGTCTTTCTAATAGCGTTGATATTTTCCTTAGGTTTCTATCTCATCATTATTTACAATAATTTGATTACTCTAAAAAACAATGTTTCTAAAAACTGGTCTAACATCGATGTTCTATTGAAACAACGATACAGCGAGCTCCCCAAGCTAATTGAAACTTGTAAACAATATATGCAATATGAACAAGAAACTCTTGAGAAAATTGTCAAAGCAAGACAATCCGCTGTCTCTGCAACAGATGCACACGATGTTATCGCCCTCGGTCAAGCCGAAGCCACTCTAAAATCAGGGTTACTAAAATTATTCGCTTTAGCTGAAAACTACCCGGATCTTAAAACCAACGAATCTTTTCAAAAATTACAAACCCGAATCAGTGAATTGGAAGACAGCATTGCCGATCGCAGAGAACTTTATAATGACAGTGTTAATTTGAATAACACCCGTATTCAACAATTTCCAGATATTCTAATAGCACGCGCCTTTTATTTTACCCCTTTTAATCTTTTAAAATTTAGTGAGGAAGAAATTCAAGACGTTGATATGGCAGAAAAGTTTAAAGACGCATGACCAGCCTCAGACATATCAATTTCAACATTGATCAAATACTCACCACCCTATATTACTGCATGCCAATCGCCTTTTCCCTAATTTCTTTTTATTATGCGTTTTATTATTTAAAGGCCGCACGAACCATTGAAGATACTCCCTCTTCACGTATCCGTTCCGCCGCTCAAGGGTTTGTAGAGCTAACCGGTACGACCAAATCTTTACTTAGTCACCCTGTT
Organism: Francisellaceae bacterium; assembly: GCA_040383965.1. Taxonomy (GTDB): domain Bacteria; phylum Pseudomonadota; class Gammaproteobacteria; order UBA6186; family Azoamicaceae; genus CADEGZ01. The sequence continues at coordinate 452 of JBEICO010000067.1, read as the reverse complement.
TTGGGAAAACTGACTAGAACGCCCTGCGGCTGGTACCGTTATACCATAGAAAAATATACTGTTAGAATCATACAGAAAACACCTACATATTCTTGGGAGCTTTTAGAAACAGGAACCTCCTCTGTTCCTTTTTTATTGGATGATGAAACTGGAGAATGTGCTATTTTACCAGAAGGCGCAGAAGTCATACCGACTCGTCCCATCAGTTGGCGGGATCACACTTACAACCCAGGTCCACCTCCTAATTCCTTTTGGAAATGGTTTTTTTGGAATAGCTGGGGTCCTTATCGTTTTACTGAATATCGTCTTGAATTGTGTCCTACCGGTGAGAAGGTGTGAAGCTAAAGGTTTAATTTGATAATTTGTCTCTAAGCTGAACTTTAATTTGTAAAGCAAGGAGATAACATGAGTAATGTAGTGCCCATTATTGAAAAACCCACTTTAGATTCAGT
>JBEICO010000066.1:0-7692 GCA_040383965.1 Francisellaceae bacterium | reverse complement strand
CTGTGAGCTATATTTCTGACGTTTTTTAGTAACAATTGATTTCTTGTGATTCATATAACACCTCTCTGATAGATTTTACTATCTTAGCAAGGTGTCCGAAAAGTCGGGGGAAGGTCATAAAGTAGGATGAACCAATTTAAACAATAAAGGATTTTCTAACATAATTTGAATTAACTCCCATTACTTCTTCCAAAATCACACGTAAACTAATTACCATCACGTATGAGTAAACCCATGAATAACTAGAATTCTCGTTAAAACGAGAATTCTTCCGGATTAAGTTGTAAAAATTGTTGTATATTCATGTAGTTTCCAAAGAATTATCTTATAATTTATATTGATTATATCTTTAAGCTGAGACCCTAACAAAGACATTTTTTGATGTCAAGAATTAATCTTCTTTTGATCTTAACGATTCTATCTGATAAAAACCGCATTCCAAATTTTGATACATGCCGTAATGATCAAAAATCATTCCGCATTTTTCTAAAATTTTGATGGAAGCCACATGAATTAACGGCGCCCAGCCAATAATATGATCCACGGGAATATGATGTCGTCCCCATTCAATTACCGCATTGGCAGCTTCCGTGGCAATGCCTTTACCCCAATAGTCTTTTAGAAGCAAATATCCTACTTCAACTTCACCGGTTCTTAATTTAGCAAAACCACAGCGCCCAATAAAACGCATGCTTTCTTTATCAACCACCGAAAAAATACCAAACCCTAACGCTCCCCATTCTAGTATAAAGCGATCTAATTCTTTTCTCACTTGCTGCGCATTTAAAGCGCCTTCTGGAAAAAAACTCCGAACTTCAGGATCCATATCTAATAAACATAAATCATCAAAATCCGATTCTAATATAGGCCTTATATATAAACGCTCTGTTTCAATTAAAATTTTATGATAATTTGACATGATATTTACAACCTATCAGTGTTGAAAAGTTGATGACACGGGCACTTGAGAGACAAACTGAAAACGCGGCCGCTCCTCTTCGTCTACCAAAACGGTTTCTAAAAAAGCGCTTATGGGGCGTACCCATAAGGCATTTGTTCCGAATTCTTTGGAATCATAAAGAGCTTGATAAACCACCATGGGTTCATGCGTATCGCTGTGACGCGCAACCCCAAGAACTTCATATAAATTACCTTTATAATGACGGTATATACCAAGATTAATAGATATTTTACTCATTGTTTACTAGTTGCAATTTCACGTCTTGTTGCAGCCACTAATTCAAAGACTTCATCCCAAGGTACTTGATCTGTAGGTCTTAAAGCATAATCTAACAATTTCTTTTGATCAGCAGGTTTAAAGGCATGGAAAAGTCCTTCTTCGATCCCCATATCTAGAAGTTTGTTTGCTGCATCTTCCTCTTTTCTTTCTAGCTCCGCTAAACGTAATTTTTCGGTACTTCCCAACAAGAGTTCATTAAATTCCTTGGTTTTTTGTTCATGGACCTCTTGTACCAATCTTAGTGAAGCATGATTCTTTTCAAAAACTTCATGGACAACTAACCAGATTAAATTAAAGTCATCTACAGCACCGGTGCCAGATCTAGGTATTTCAGGCAGAGATACTGCTCCCGATTTCAGCTGTTTTATATCCTCGCGGGCTTGTCCTACATAAAGGTTATAAGCTGGCGTTAAAACCCATTCAATGACTTGTTTCACTATTTCAAAGTTTTCTTGGTCTTGATCTAATGGTCTTTCGTTAAAAAGACCGAGCAAAGCAGTTTTATTGACACTTATATATTCTTTAATATTTGCCATTATTTTTTTAATAATGTCTTCGATAAGAGTATTCGGAAGATTAATAGATTTTTTAAATTCAACATCTTGATGCGCAACAGTCATGATATCAAGATCGACAATCAATCTATCATTAAACTGAGAAAATTGAGGGGAAGACTTTAAATCTGACAAACACTTAATGCCTTGTGAACTAACTAGATGCAAAAATTGTACAATATCGATCCAATCCCGCAGTTCTTTAAACTTTCCTTTTTCTGCAGCGGCCATCATCTCATCATAAACAGCAACAATACCAATGGCCATTGCTCTGCCCGCTTTAGTGGTTTGTTGTTGATCAAGAGAAAGAGGGGGAATATGTCCGCCCTGTACATTACACCTTCCATGGCTAGTCGTAAACCAATGCGTTAAGGTTGGTGCATCATGAATGCAACGTTTTCTAATGATATCTGAAGGATGGGCTCTTAACTGAACCGCGTTAAAGGGAGCCGGAATTTCACTTGTAATCGTGTCCGTACACTCCCCAATAAAATTCCGCATGTGTTGGAATTTCATTTTATTCCTCCTAACTTAAAGCAATCAGTTTATGTTCCGGTTGAATTTAACGCCTCTCCTAAAGCCTGTTGAATATCACTTGAGGTAGGTGGCAGTTTTGGCTGATTTCTTTCGGCCAATTCAATTAAACGCTGCCGCCGCTTCTCATCATGATATGCCAACCCTGTTCCAGCAGGTATTAAACGCCCTACAGTGACATTTTCTTTCAAGCCACGGAGATTATCCCGTTTACCACTAACTGCCGCTTCCGTTAATACCCGTGTGGTTTCTTGGAAAGAGGCTGCCGAAATAAAGGACTCTGTCGCTAAAGAGGCTTTGGTAATACCTAACAGTATTGGCTCATATAAAGCAGGCAATTTTTCATTTTCGATTGCCTTTTGGTTTACTTCTTTGAGATCTCCAATATCGACTTGTTCACCTTGAAGATAACGAGTATCTCCGGTAGAGGTAATAGATACTTTACGTAACATTTGACGCAAGATAACCTCAATGTGTTTATCATTGATTTTCACGCCTTGTAAACGGTAAACATCCTGAACTTCGTTCACAATATAATTGGCTAGAGCATCTACCCCAAGCAATCTTAAGATTTCATGCGGATCTGGTGCACCATCGGCAATTTTTTCACCCTTTTGCACATGCTCGCCTTCGAAGACACTCACATGACGCCATTTCGGGATCAATTCTTCATGAGTATCGCCCTCTTGCGGCGTAATAAGTAAACGACGCTTACCCTTGGTTTCTTTTCCGAAACTCACGATTCCTGAAGTTTCCGCTAAAATTTCTGGTTCTTTAGGACGTCTTGCTTCAAACAGATCCGCAACGCGGGGTAGACCACCGGTAATATCTCGCGTTTTAGAAGTTTCTTGTGGAATTCGGGCAATAACATCACCCACACCAACCGCTGCACCATCTTCAACATTAATAATGGCATCCGCTGTTAAAAAGTAATGGGCAAACAATGTGGTGCCTGCTAAGCACAGATCATTTCCTTCATTATCCACCAACTTAACCATGGGGCGTAAATCACGACCTCCACTGCCGCGCTGTTTCGGATCCATAACCACAACACTGGTTAAACCCGTTACATCATCGGTTTGTCTGCGCATTGTCACGCCGTCAATAAGATCGGCATACGTAATGCGTCCTGCCACTTCTGTGATAACAGGGTGATTATGAGGATCCCAAGTTGCAACGGTTTCTGAAGCTTGCACTTCTGCCCCATCTGCCACCGTCACAATAGCTCCGTACGGTAATTTATACCGTTCCCATTCGCGACCTTGCTCATCGGCAATGGTCAACTCACCTGAGCGGGATACGACAACAGAATATCCTTTAATATGGCGCAATAATTTCACATTATTTAAACGCACTCGACCGCTTGATTTCACTTGAATGCTATTATCTGCTGTAGCTCGTGAAGCAGCACCCCCGATATGGAAGGTACGCATGGTCAACTGAGTACCCGGCTCACCAATGGACTGCGCCGCAATTACCCCAACCGCTTCACCAATATTGGTAATTTGACCACAAGCCAAGTCGCGTCCATAACATTTAATACAAATACCAAAACGAGTTTGACAAGTAATGGCCGAACGCACTCTTACTTGATCAACACCCATTCTTTCCAGAACATCAACCAAGCTTTCATCCAGCAAGGTTCCTGCTTCCATCGCAACAGTATTGGTATCTGGATTAATGACATCTTCCAATAACACTCGCCCTAAAACACGCTCTCTTAAAGGTTCTACTACGTCACCACCTTCAATTAAAGGCGTCATGGTTAAGCCTTGCGTTGTACCACAATCTAATTCAGTTACCACCACATCTTGCGCAACATCTACCAAACGTCGCGTTAAATACCCAGAATTGGCAGTTTTTAAAGCGGTATCCGATAACCCTTTACGCGCACCGTGGGTAGAAATAAAGTATTCCAATACATTCAAACCTTCCCGGAAATTTGCACGAATCGGAGTTTCGATGATCGATCCATCCGGCTTTGCCATCAAACCTCGCATACCGGCCAACTGACGCATTTGCGCCGCTGATCCTCTAGCGCCTGAATCTGCCATCATAAAGATTGGATTATAAGACTCTTGTTTAACGGTTTCATTCTTAGCATTGACCACCATTTCGGTTGCCAACTCTGACATCATAGCCTTGGCTACTTGATCATTGGTACGAGACCAAATATCAATAACTTTATTATAGCGCTCACCATGCGTCACCAAACCTGAAGCATACTGCATACCAATTTCTTTTACTTCCTCTTCAGCCTGAGCAATGATATTGCTCTTACTGCTTGGGATCACTAAATCATTAATACCAATTGAAATTCCAGAACGTGTTGCATAGGCAAACCCGGTGTACATCAATTGATCCGCAAAAATAACGGCTTCTTTTAAGCCCACTTTGCGATAACAAACGTTAAGTAATGACGAAATAACTTTTTTGGTCATTACCTGGTTTATTAGATCAAATGACATTCCTTTGGGTAAAATTTCGGATAACAATGCTCTACCCACCGTAGTTTCAACTAAAGGCTGGCCTTCAATGCGAACCCGGATCTTGGCATGTAAATGCACAGACGCATTTTCATAAGCGCGATGCACTTCCGAAACATCGGCAAAAACGGAACCTTCGCCTAGGGCGTTCAGTCGTTCTCGAGTCATATAATAAAGACCCAAAACCACATCTTGAGAAGGAACAATAATAGGCTCACCATTGGCAGGCGATAAAATATTATTGGTCGACATCATCAAGGCACGTGCTTCCAATTGAGCTTCAATTGTCAATGGAACGTGAACTGCCATTTGGTCACCGTCAAAGTCCGCGTTATAAGCAGCGCAAACCAATGGGTGCAATTGAATAGCCTTTCCTTCTACTAGCATCGGTTCAAAAGCTTGAATACCGAGTCTATGTAATGTGGGTGCTCGATTTAAAAGCACCGGATGTTCACGAATTACTTCTTCCAAAATATCCCAAACTTCAGGACCTTCACGATCCACTAATTTTTTAGCGGCTTTAATGGTTGTCGCAAGCCCTCTAAATTCGAGTTTGCTGAATATAAAGGGTTTAAACAATTCTAATGCCATTTTCTTCGGCAAACCGCATTGATGTAGCCTTAAAGTTGGGCCTACAACAATAACAGATCGACCTGAATAATCGACTCGTTTTCCTAATAAGTTCTGACGGAATCGACCTTGCTTACCTTTAATCATATCTGCAAGCGATTTTAACGGACGCTTATTAGAACCTGTAATGGCTCGCCCACGACGGCCATTATCAAGCAGCGCATCTACCGCTTCTTGTAACATACGTTTTTCATTACGCACAATAATATCAGGCGCACTTAAATCCAGAAGACGCTTTAAACGATTATTGCGATTAATCACTCTTCGATACAGATCATTAAGATCTGATGTTGCAAATCGACCACCATCCAAAGGAACTAAGGGTCGTAGATCCGGAGGTAATACAGGAAGAATGGTTAAAATCATCCATTCCGGTTTATTACCAGAATCAATAAAAGATTCCATTAACTTCAAGCGTTTTGATAATTTTTTTGATCGTGTTTCAGAATTGGTGGTTGGCAATTCTTCCCGAATACGCTCTGCCTCTGCCTTTAAGTTCATGCGTTTCAATAATTCTTGAACCGCTTCTGCACCCATTCTAGCGTCAAATTCATCGCCATATTGCTCTTGAGCTTCTAAATAGGCTTCTTCTGTTAACAATTGACTTTTCTCAAGCGGCGTCATGCCAGGTTCAATCACCACATAGGCTTCAAAGTATAAAACACGCTCTATATCGCGTAATGTCATGTCTAACAATAAGCCAATTCGAGAAGGCAAAGATTTTAAAAACCAAATATGCGCAACAGGACTTGCTAGTTCAACATGTCCCATTCTTTCACGGCGTACTTTTGCCAAAGCGACTTCTACACCGCATTTTTCACAAATAACACCACGATGTTTCAAACGTTTATATTTTCCACATAAACATTCATAGTCTTTAACAGGTCCGAAAATTTTCGCACAAAACAAACCATCTCTTTCTGGTTTAAAAGTACGATAATTTATCGTTTCAGGCTTTTTAACCTCACCGAACGAACGTGCCAAAATGAGATCAGGCGGGGCCAGACTCAAGACGACGCTATTAAATTGTTCGCCTCCACCCTGTTGCCTTAGCAAGCTTAATATGTCTTTCACGTTTTGGCCTCCAAATTACTCTTGCTCTAATTCGATATTAATACCCAAAGAACGAATTTCTTTTACCAATACATTAAAGGATTCTGGCATACCGGGTTCCATACGATGATCGCCATCCACAATGTTTTTATACATTTTGGTACGACCCGCAACGTCATCCGATTTCACGGTTAACATTTCCTGTAAGGTATAAGCAGCACCATATGCCTCCAAAGCCCAGACTTCCATTTCTCCGAAGCGTTGTCCACCAAACTGTGCTTTACCGCCTAATGGCTGCTGCGTCACCAAACTATAAGATCCAGTTGATCGAGCATGCATTTTGTCATCCACTAAATGGTTAAGCTTCAACATATACATGTATCCAACCGTGATCGGGCGATCAAAAGCAACTCCGGTACGACCATCAAACAACAATGTCTGACCATTCTCAGGCAATCCTGCCAACGTCAATAACTGTTTGATCTCTGCTTCAGAAGCCCCATCAAACACTGGTGTTGCAATAGGAATACCCCCTTGCAAGTTTTTGGCAAGTGCCATCAGTTCTTCATCCGATAATTGTCCTAAATCTACCAATTTTCGGCCATTCAAATTATAAATTTGATCTAAGAACTGGCGAACAGTATCCACTTTTGCCTGTTCCTTGATCATTTTTCCTACTTTATGGCCCAACCCTTTAGCAGCCCACCCTAAGTGAGTTTCCAATACCTGCCCAACGTTCATACGAGAAGGCACACCAAGCGGATTTAACACAATATCAACAGGCGTCCCATCTGCAAGATATGGCATATCTTCTACCGGCACGATAGTCGAAATAACACCCTTGTTACCATGGCGGCCTGCCATTTTATCACCGGGTTGAATACGTCGTTTTACTGCCATATAAACTTTAACGACTTTCAAAACACCGGGCGCTAAATCATCACCTTGTTTTAATTTCTTATGTTTTGCTTCCAATTGTTCATCATGCAGTTTACGCAATTCACTTAATTGCTGCGAAACCGTTTCTAACTGCTGGTTGGATTCATCACTCTTCAGACGAATTTCAAACCAACGTTCTTTCGGCAATTCTTCAAGATACGTTTTGGTAATTTTACTGCCAGACTTTAACTTATCGGGCCCACCTGCTGCCACTTTATCTAACAGTAACTTATAAACGCGATGATAAATATCTTCT
>JBEICO010000065.1:0-7849 GCA_040383965.1 Francisellaceae bacterium | reverse complement strand
TGAGCGTGGCTCTCGAATGGCTTTACGACGAATCGTATATTTTTCGCGCACACTTCGCAGACTCGTTTCGCAAAAAATTCTGCGTCTACCTCGTAATACTCGCCTCGCTCAGCTTACGCTTCGCTTCCATGGTTCGCATCGAATGTAGAAAAAATTATTAATTCAAATTACAATTGTATATTTCATTTACTTATGCTTACCAGCCGTAATTCTATTCATTTCTTGCTGTACGCCTTGTAATAAAAAACTATGCCCCAACCGACCCTGTAATAAGTAATCTCTAACGAACACATCTCCAATAACAAATGTTTGTAGTGCAGTGCTGGCTACTGTTTCTATAGCAGCACTTGCTGTCGTGGTTGCAATCCTTGCCGCACCAGATGCCACTGTTGCAGCATAAGCATAAGTAATACTGGGTGAATGATTATGGGAGGCATTTATGGGGATCAACGGATTATTTTCGCTGGTTGTTACAACAGGCGTACTTTTGAACCTGTCAATGTAATTTTCTATAACATACCTTTCTAAACCTACTTTTGAGGCATCCAAAAACCCAAGTGAATCTTCTAACCCCCTTCTTTTGGCTATATCAAAAGCCGTTTCGCCAGCATGATTCCGAATTGTTTTATCCGCTGCCCCCTGACTTAAAATATATTCTATAATCCAGTCTAAACGTTTTTCCGCTGCAATATGCAGCAAAGTATTCCCATCTTTATCTTGCTGGTTCATATATTCAGGCAAAAAGTTTTCTTTAAATAGAATGGTCTCAAATTTACTTAAATTTTCTACTAATTGTTCAAAGCTCATTTTGTTTATCTCCAACCTTACTTTTTTTATTACTCATTTCTATTGTTCTATGGGGAATGTAATGAATAACAACCAAAAAAAATATTGGCAATATAACTTATTAAGACATTTGCTTTAGAATTTTGATATTTTTGTCCTAATCTCACACCATTTAGTGTATATACACAATAACCAAATACTATGAATTCCACACCTAAGACATCATCCCTATTTGCACGCTATTAGCCGTTTGATACGATACACGCTCATTCAATACATTTAGTTAGCAACTAGTATTGAATGGGTGTGCATAAAATGCTAGAATCTATGCACTCTATGTTAAATAAAATTTAAATTAACAAGAATTTATTAAAATATAATAGGAGTTACACCCAAATGCCGAGTACAACTGCAAATACACCTTCTTCTTTGAAATCCCTTTTTAAAGATTGGATCCGATTATCCAGTAATGAGAAAAACGTAAGGTCTGAGTTCAATCACTATGAATTAATCGAGAGAGAAGATGACTGGTTTGAAATAAGTGATGAGGCTTCAATATCAGCAGAACATAAACATCTCCAAACATACGCTGCCGGTGAATTCTTAGCGCATGGGCTTGTCTATAGAAAAGATTTACCAGAAACCTCAGTGCAAACAGTGCTCGAAGAAGATGGCACCTATCGGGAATATCAATGTACTCGTCTAAAAACCAACCATGATGGATTGGTAGGTTTTATATTAGTACCCACTTCAGTCAATACTGACAAAACGCCAGATATTAAAGTGATATTTCGAGGAACAGATCCTTCTTCAGCTGCTAGTTTAAAAAGAGATCTAGAACTGCGCGGTGCCGGTTCCATTAGTTTCGCTGCTAATCGTGATAGCATCCTAAAGCAAATTAACCAAGCAGTAGCAACATTTAACCAGGAACAGAATATCAATCATCTACCTGTCAGTATCACTTTTGGGGGTCACAGTTTGGGCGGAGCGGATGCACAAAATGCATTAAACGCAACGCTACAGGCTATTTGTGATGCGCATGGGTTATCGAATAATTCGTCAAATAACCATGAACAGTTAGCAACGGTAAATAAGTTAAAAATGTTTACCTATAATGCGGCTGGTGTTCCAAAATTTACAGCTAAACAATGTGAAGCTAATGCAACTCTGCTTGCGACACAACGAGCTAAAGACGGTTCTCCTTTGGTTAGCATTGAATGTTACAACCAACGTGTTGGAGGCGATGGCGTACAACAAACCGGGGAAGCACATGTGCTTAATAATGTGCCCGCAACTGTTGCAAAAGTAGATGTCCTTAAAGCTCATATTGGCTGTGAACACCGTAATCCAGTCTCCTTGCCCGCTGCCCTTGCTACCATGAGTGTCGGAGTTGTTGCCGGCGGCGTTCCAGGATTTGCTCTTGCCACTGCAGCAGTGACCACAGCAGGAACAATCGGCCTTAAAGATACAGCAACTGCACACACCAAACATCTCTATCAAGACCCCATTCAGGCTACTTATGAAAGAATGTCTAACGCTACCCCAGATGGGCAAAAACAAGTGCATAGCGAGCTTAATAAGAAATCGTGGTGGCTAAACGCCCTACATAAAGGCGCTGGCATGCTATTCGGTTTCGAAAAACATAAAAATGCTGCTAAAATGGAAGAAACCGCTACTAAATCTACGGTTCAGAGTAAACCTGCAGTAGAAGAGCCTAAAGCTCATCGCACTTTGCTCCAACGGGTATTCTCGAGAAAAGTAGCAGCAGCTTAAAGCTAGATCCTTCGGGTAGGAGCTAAGTCATGAGTCTCAACATTATTGAAGAGTTAACTCAAAACTTAATCCTACCTCTTTGGAACGATAAGAACCTGGATGTCATAGACAAATATTTTGCGCTAACTGCCGACATCAGAACTACATTTCTGGCTGGCAAAGGCCCAGAAGCAATTAAAGAAAGTATCCAAGATACTTTTAAAGCTTTTCCAATATTCGAATTAACTATAGATGAAATCACCCAACAGGAAAATAAGTTAACTTTTACGTGGTCTGCAATAGCTACACACCAAGGCACTATCCTTAACATCAAACCCACCGGAAAAAAAATGCAATTTCATGGGATTGTATTTGGAAAATTGGAGAATAGATTAATAGTCAAATACCATAGTCATTCTAATATCCCTCAAGTATTATATTCGAATATTGAACAACCAAGCGCTACCGCGTTTCCCTCAAAATCAGTTTTACTTGATCATGAAAATTATGAAAAAGAATTATCAGATTTATTATTTACAATCGCCAAATCAACCGGCGCCAGGCTTAGCCGTCGGGAATTAGAATGTTTGAACTTATGGGTAAAAGGCTACTCTATTAAAGAAACAGCCAAACAACTAGGTGGTCTTTCAGCCAAGACTATTCAAGTATTTCGCAATAATATTCGCAGAAAATTCAAAGTCACTTCACATCGAAATCTACTTAATTTACTCCAAGAATCTGGTATTTTATCGATGTTTGTTAATGTCTAAATGTTTAACGGCATCTAACCCCGCCTAATGTTTCAAAACAATCCTTTAACTGTGTTCCCTAGCAATTCTAACTGCTGATCCGATGATAACCGATGATCGCCTTCTTTTATTAAAGTTAACCTAACATCATTAGAATTTAACTTTTCTGTTAACTGTAATGATTTTTGCCACGAAACATCCGTATCATTAAGCCCATGCAGCAGTCTGACAGGACAATCCAAATGGATAGATGATCCCAAAACTTTGTGATGTTTCCCTTCCTCTATTAACTGCTGTGAAATAGGATATGGTTTTTCTCCATATTGCGAAGGAATATAACACACCCCTTTAGTTTCTAAGGATTTGTATTGTTCCTCTGAAAGTCGAGCAAAATCTTCTATAAAATCAGGCGCTGCTGCAATGCCAACTAAACCTTTGATCCTCTCTGTCCGTTGTAAGGCTGCTAAAATCATTAGCCAACCGCCCATACTAGATCCCACTAAGATCTGAGGACCTTCTGTTAATTGATCTAACACGCACAAACTATCTTCTAACCAACGGCCTATGGTTCCCGTTTTGAAGTCGCCATCTGATAAGCCATGTCCATAGTAATCAAACCGTACATAAGCATGCCCCCATTCACGACACTTTGATTCCAAATATAAGGCTTTAGTGCCGGTCATATCAGACATAAATCCGCCCAGAAATACTACGCCTGGATTTTTACCCGATACTTTTTGATAGTGAATTTTAGTGCCATCTTTAGCATTCAAAATTTCATTCATACGGTTATTCTCCAAAGGGGCGTTTGGAATATCGTTCTAGTTCCAAACCAAGCTCCCATACTCACCAATCCCATTCCTAACAATGGCCCCATTAGTAAAACCTCACCATTTACTTGAAAAGGCACATTAAAATAATTCTGTGAAAGCCAATACAAAATGCCATGGGCAATCAGCATTCCTAAAACCCCTGCCGCAAACCCTAATCCTATAAATTCAGAAAGCAGAATCCGGCGTAATTGAACCTTGCTTATTCCCAACAAACGCAGTAACCCAGCCTCTCTTTGTCTCTCATCCAAGGTGGCTAAGATAATAGACAACAATAATACCATACATGTTAGTACCGAAAACAGAAAAAGGTATTGTATAGTAACAAGCATCACTTCAAGAAAATATTTAATTTGAGTCATTATCATTTCTGTACCTATAATATTAATCATTGGAAACTTTTGCACCAGCGTTTTTATGAATTCCCTCTCTTGAATTGGCAAAAGTAAACTGGTCATATAAGTATTCGGGAATGTATCAAGAACATTTGGTGGGAAAATAACATAAAAATTAGGTCTAAAAGAACTCCATTCTACCGAACGAATACTGCCCACTTTCGCCATTATTTTTTTCTCACCTATTTGCAATGTAAGAGAATCGTTTAGTTGTATATTTAAGCGTTCTGCAAAACCTTTTTCAACAGATACAATAGACGGATCATTATTTTTTTGCGTTAACTCAACAAGCCATTTTCCTGAAATAATTTTGTTTCCCATGGGTAAATTTTCTGCCCAAGTAATATTTAACAGCCTTGGAAAAACTCTTTTTTTTGTACCATTCTTTACTTCAGGCTCCTCTACCATAGCAACGGGATCTTGGTTTACAGCTAATACTCGAGCCAACAACATCGGATATAAGGCAGATGCTTTAACTTTTCTATTTTTTAAAGCTTCCTGAAATGAAGACAATTCTGTCGAGGGAATATTTAAAACAAAATAGTTGGGGGCATCCACTGGAATTTGAGCTTCCCATTCTTTAACGAGATTCGTTCGGATCAAAAACAAAGCCCCCATAAACCCAAAAACCAATGAAAAAGCAATGATTTGAAAAGCATTATCTTTGGCACGCCTCCCCATGTTTCGGATCCAAATCAACAGTAACATACTAGAAAAACTATGATTTAATTTTATTCTACCTATGTATTTTAACACCCCGAATGCCACACCCCATAAAAGAAGACTAACGCTCAAAGTTATCAGTAGCATTATTCTAGTTAATTGAAATTCTCCCGTTTGAAAAATAATGAAAATCGTAATAGACATTACAGAAAAAATAGATCCCAATACTAGAGCATACTTGGGATGTGGCAAATCTCTACGTAATACTCTAAGGGGCATTATTTGCCATAAACTAAGTAGGGAAGGCAATGAAAATCCAAACAACAAAACAAATACCGTCAATAATCCCATCAAAACGGGCAAACCAAAATTTGATAAAATTGGAAAAGACTGTGTGGGAAAATATTCATGAAAAAACATTCCAACAAACGCTCTTTCAAGAAGAAATCCCACCCCGATCCCTAATACCCCTACTGCTAAACCTAATACCATAAAGCTCACTGCATAACGTATTAAGATCATGCTGCGACTTGCACCAAAACATCTTAACAGAGCAACGGTATCAAATTGTCTTTCTGTAAATCTACGCGTCACCCTAAAAATGGCAATCCCGGCAAAACAGATATTAATCAAAAAAACCAAACCCAAATAATGATCTACTCTATCAACGGCAAGCGTAATCATGGGACGGCTATGGCGCGCGTCTACCCAGGTTTCATTGGCAAGCAATTTAGGTTTAACCCACGCTTCAAAAAAAGTTAATTGCTCCTCTTTTCCCGCCATTAACAACTTATAATTCACTCGACTGCCCGGTTGGATGATGTGAGTATCTGGCACATCTTCAACATTCATAAGTCCCCAAGGCGCCATATTAAAGCCTTCAAATGTTCTATCTGGCTCAGCCGTTAATACTCGCGCTATGATAAATACAGCAGATCCTATAGAGATTTTGTCTCCTATTTTTGCATCTAATAACGTCAATACTCTGGCTTCTAGCCAAACCGTTCCGTGCGCTGGGATCCCTCGTACAGCTTCATCTGCCCCATATAATTGCGAGGCAGATCGTATCATTCCCCGTAAGGGATATTGTTCCCCTACAGCTCGCATATCGGTTAATGTCAATGCATTTTGATGCACTACCATCGTGAGAAAATTTAACGTTGAAGTTACTTGAAGGCCCAATTCTTTCGCCTTCTTTTCAAAACTGGGATTAAGGGGTGCAGGAGAACTAATGACCCTATCGCTTCCCAATAATTCCCCCGTTTTATCTTCAACCATGGATCGTACATGACTGGTTAAAAACACCAAAGAGGTAATAGAAACCACAGAAATAAAAAGGGCAAAAGCTAACAATTGCAACTCACCACTTTTCCATTGACGGAGCAAAAAGACCAAGGAGGGTCTTAAAACAGATTTCATTGAATTATTCTGCCTCCCGCCAATTGAAGGGTTCTGCTACACTTTTTACCCAAGGAGGGATCATGCGTCACACAAATTAAAGTCGTCTTTGTTTCTCTATTTATCGCAAATAATAAATCGATAATCGTAGCAGCCGTGGCTTGATCTAAATTACCTGTGGGTTCATCTGCAAATAATACTTGAGGTTCAACCGAAAAAGCTCTAGCGATGGCCACTCGTTGTTGTTCTCCGCCAGATAACTGTTGCGGATAATGCGTTAAGCGCTTGCTTAATCCTACTTTTTCCAACCACGCTTTGGCAATGCTTTCTGCATTTTTACTATTTTTGATTTCTAAAGCCAACATCACATTTTCAAGAGCGGTCAGGCTGGGTAATAATTGGAAACTCTGAAAGATAAATCCGATCTGGTTAGCCCGGATTGCAGCGCGTTTATTATCATCTAGTTTGGCTAAATTAATCCCCTTAAAGCTAACTTTACCTTCTGTTGGATCATCTAAGCCTGCCAAAAGCCCCAGCAAAGTTGATTTCCCAGATCCTGATACGCCAATAATCGCGAGGGATTCACCCCGATCGATATTAATTGAAATATCTTGTAAGATAGTTAAAGATTGTATTCCTAAGGTCACACGTTTAGTTAGGTGTTCTGCACAAATGAGCATGCTGTTACGCTTCCTGTTATTAAATTCTATGTTCCTATATCTATTTGTAGGATCTCCTAACGCGCTTGCCCTTTCCAACATTTTAATTGTTGGCGATAGTTTAAGCGCTGCCTACGGCATTAATCCTGATCTTGGCTGGACCTCACTCCTACAGCAAAAGCTATTCGAAGAAGGATTACCCTATCAAGTAGTAAACATTAGTATGAATGGCAACACTACCCAAGATGGGCTAGATAAATTACCTGCGGCTTTAGCTACCTACCAACCCAGTGTGGTGATTGTAGCATTGGGCGCAAACGATGGTCTACGCGGCTTATCCGCAAACCTAATTCAAAAGAATCTAAGCAAACTTGTGGAGCTTTCTGAAGACACTAAGGCCAAGGTGCTGTTAGTTGGGATCCTAATACCCCTAAACTATGGCCCCGTCTATAGAGATCAATTTGAAAACGTCTTCAAAGATGTCGTAGAAGAATATGAAGTAGCGCACATCCCCTTCATGTTAGAGAAAATAGCTCTTAACCCACATCTCTTACTAGAAGATGGGCTGCACCCTAATGCTACTGCGCAACCCATAATATTGGCGAATTTTTGGCCGA
>JBEICO010000064.1:0-7861 GCA_040383965.1 Francisellaceae bacterium | reverse complement strand
TAAATACACAGTTCCCAATTCAATGATTTTACCGCGGCTCCGACGAACCCTACGCTGCCGTGATAATTGACTCTGATTCATATTCCGCTTCATATTACCGTATTCCTACTTCTTCTTCGTTTCTTTCACAATTATAACTTCACCAAAATAACGAACACCTTTACCTTTATAAGTCTCAGGAGGACGCACTGCACGAATTTTAGCTGCAATTTCACCCACAATCTGCTTATCAATACCTCGAATAACAATTTCCGTGTTACTCGGCACTTCAACACTAACCCCTGTTGGAATTTTAAACAGAACGGGATTAGAGAACCCTAAACTGAGTTCTAATATATCACCTTGGATCTTGGCGCGATATCCAACACCCACTAGCTGCAATTTACGTTCAAAACCTTCATGAACTCCCTTCACCATGTTGCCCAGCAATTTACAGGTAGTGCCTACCATCGGATGAGTTTTATTGCTCGCACGTACCCACACCACATTTCCTTCTACAACAACATTCACTTCAGAGTGAATTTCATGGGTAAAAATTCCTTTTTTCCCCTTAATATGAATACTCCGATCCACCACAGAAAATTCAACTCCAGTAGGAATTTGTAACGGTTTTTTTGCAATTCTCGACATCTTTATAAAACCCCTATGCTACAACACACAGAACTTCACCGCCCTGTCCTAATTGTCGTGCTTGTTTATCGGTCATCACACCTTGAGAAGTGGATAAAATCGCAATTCCTAACCCACCCATTACTTTAGGTAATTCGTCTTTCCTTTTATACACCCTTAATCCAGGTCGACTAATTCTTTTGATCTGTTCAATCACAGCTTTGTCTTTAAAATATTTCAAATAAACTGCAATTTTCAGTTTATCTGCTTTAATTTCTTTAAAAGCCAAAATGTAACCCTCTGCTTCCAATACTCTCAAAATAGCAATCTTGGCTTGAGAACCTGGCACTGTGACCATCTCTTTTTTAGCCATTTGCCCATTTCTGATCTGGGTTAGCATATCGGCGATTGGATCTTGCAAACTCATTTTAAACTTCTCCTACCAACTGGCCTTGCGTAATCCGGGAATATTACCCACCATAGCCAACTCTCGTAATTTATTGCGACCGAGACCAAATTTACGATAAACACCCCGAGAGCGTCCCGTAATAAGACAACGATTTCGAAGTCGAACCCGATTAGAATCTCTTGGCAGGCTTTGCATTTTTTGTTGAGCAATTAATTTTTCTTCAAAGCTAAGATCTTTATCGCGAATTTTCTCACGCAACTCTGATCTTTTGTCTTTATATTTTGCAACCAACTTACGTTGTCGCTTATCTTTCTCAACTTTACACAGTCTTGCCATTAAGTCCTACTCCTTGAAAGGAAACTGAAATGCCATCAACAAGGCTAAGCCCTCTTCATTGCTCTTGGCAGTCGTTGTAATCGTAATGTCTAATCCACGCAGCGCATCAATTTTGTCATATTGAATTTCAGGAAACATAATTTGTTCTTTAACACCCATGGAATAATTCCCACGGCCATCAAAAGAACGTCTATTCAATCCCCTAAAATCCCGAATACGCGGAATGGATATATAAAGCAATCTCTCTAAGAAATCATACATTCGTGCGCGGCGCAGTGTCACTTTACAACCAATAGGCCAATTTTCACGGATCTTAAAGCCTGCAATCGACTTTCTCGATTTCGTAATAATAGGTTTTTGCCCTGCAATTTTTGCAAGATCCCCTGCAGCATGATCAACCACTTTCTTATCATTAACCGCTTCACCTACGCCCATATTCAACGTTATTTTGGTAATACGGGGCACTTCCATTACGTTTTGATAGCCAAGATCTTGCATTAGCTTCTTAACGATGGTCTTAGTATAAAATTCATGTAACTTGGGCCTACTCATATTTAAAACCTATCCTTTAAATATCAACAACTTCGCCAGTCGATTTGAATACTCTAACCTTACGGCCATTTTCTAACACTTTAAAACCGACACGATCCGCTTTACCTGTTGCTTGGTTCAAAATAGCAACATTTGAAATGTTTATGGTTGCCTCTTTTTCAATAATCCCGCCCGGCTTTGCTAACTGCGGATTCGCTTTAGTATGCCGTTTAACGAGATTTATGCCTTCAACCAAAAGACGCAAATCATTTACCGCCAATACAACACCTTGACGGCCCCTATCTTTTCCTTTTCTAACGACGACTGAATCGCCTTTTCTAATCTTACGCATGATTCTGTTTACCTATTACCTATAACACTTCAAGCGCTAATGAAATGATCTTCATAAACTGTTCACCACGTAATTCACGGGTTACTGGGCCAAAGATCCGGGTTCCTATGGGTTGCAATTGTGCATTCAATAACACCGCTGCATTTTTATCAAAGCGAATGACAGAACCATCCGGGCGACGTACACCTTTGCAGGTTCGTACAATGACCGCCTTCAATACTTCCCCTTTCTTTACCTTACCCCGCGGGATGGCTTCCTGAACACTGACGACAATGACATCCCCAATACCCGCATAGCGGCGTTTTGAGCCCCCAAGTACTTTAATACACATAACACGACGTGCACCGCTGTTATCAGCAACATCGAGCATGGACTGCATTTGAATCATTGCTCGCCTCCGCGAAAGTCAGAAATCATATCACTTATCATCCTGTTTTTTCAAGTCGTTCTACCAACACCCAAGATTTCGTTTTCGAAATAGGTCGAGATTCACGAATAATCACCCAATCTCCCTCTTGACACTGATTATCAGGATCATGAGCATGAAACTTAGTAGAACGGATTATAATTTTCCCATAAAGAGGATGCTTAACTTTGCGCTCCATACGAACCGTAATGGTTTTATCCATTTTGTTGCTCACAACAACTCCCCGTACAGTAGGCCCTTTGCCCAATCGCTCACTCATGTTAAGTCACCTTTTTTCTCTGTCAAAATCGTTTCAACCCTCGCAATGTTGCGACGTAGTGCTTTTATCTCATGGGTTCCAGTTAATTCACCACTCGATTTTACAATTCGTAATTTAAATTGCTGGCGTCTTAGCCCATTTAAAACTGTTTTAAGCTCAGACACAGTTTTACTTTTTAATTCTGTCGCTTTCATACTACATAATCTCCCGTACTACGAGTTCTGTTTGAACTGGAAGTTTAGCCGCAGCCAAACGGAAAGCTTCAGAAGCCAAATTAGGAGGCACGCCTTCTATTTCAAACAATACCCTTCCAGGTTGCACCAACGCTACCCAATATTCCACATTACCTTTACCACTCCCTTGCCTTACTTCTAAAGGCTTTTGGGTAATAGGCTTATCTGGAAAAATTCTGATCCAAACTTTACCGCCTCGTTTCACATAACGACTAATGGCTCGTCTAGCGGCCTCAATTTGCCGAGCTGTGATCCGCGCGTGACCCAATGCCTTTAAGCCAAATTCGCCAAAACTGACTTTATTTCCTCGAGTGGCAACCCCGCGGTTGCGCCCCTTATGTTGTTTGCGAAATTTAGTTCGCTTTGGCTGTAACATTTGCGCTTATCCCCTTTCTATAAATCTTTTTAAGCAACGTCTTGAGTAGCAGGTTCTTGCTTCCCAGGTAAAATCTCACCCTTACAAATCCATACTTTGACACCGATGATCCCATACGTTGTTTTAGCAATCGCAGTTCCATAATCGATGTCTGCTCTAAAGGTATGCAAGGGAACACGTCCTTCTCGATACACTTCACGACGTGCAATTTCTGCTCCCCCTAAGCGACCCGAAACTGAAACCTTGATTCCTTTTGCCCCTAATCTTAAGGCACTGGTCACTGCTCGCTTCATGGCCCGACGAAACATAATTCGACGCTCTAATTGCTGTGCTATGCTTCTTGCCACCAGGGTAGCATCCAACTCTGGTTTACGGATTTCTTCAATATTAATATGCACCGGCAAACCAATTTTATTACTAATATCCTGCCGTAGTTTTTCAACATCTTCGCCTTTCTTTCCAATAATAACCCCAGGTTTTGCGGTTCTTAAAGTAACACGAACATTGCGACCGGTTCGCTCAATTAATACCCCACTTACGCCAGCGGCTTCAGGCAAACGTTTATCAACATAATCTCGAATTTCCAAATCGTTGGCCAAAGTTTTGGCAAAAGAATTACCCCCACTCTTACCACTTTCCGGAACCCAACGTGCCGAAGATTCCCGGATGATCCCGAGACGAATACCGATTGGATTTACCTTTTGACCCATGAAACCCCTCTCTAAATACGCTTACTAGCCCTTAACCTGCAACTATCACTGTGATGTGACAATTTCTTTTGGTAATTCGATTGCCACGCCCTTTTGCTCTGGGAAAAGACCGCTTTAACCCCGTAGCCTCATTCACAAAAATACGGTGTACTGACAGAGTGTCAACGTCTAACCCTTTGTTGTGCTCCGCATTGGCAATGGCGGATTTCAGCACTTTCATCAAAATCTGTGCCGCTTTTTTTGGACTAAAGCTCAAAATATTTAATGCTTTATCAACGGGTAACCCTCGCACTTGATCCGCCACTAAACGAGCCTTTTGAGCGGAAAGCCGTGCATGATTTAATTTTGCAGTCGGCAACAATTTTTCTGCTGCTGCTGCCTGCCGAGCCTTTTCTGCCTCGCTTGATTTAGCCGTGACTTTTTGCATGATTTAACTACCCTTTACTTACCTTTACCTTTGGCATCTTTGCTATCTTTACCTTTCTTAGCGGTTTTATCGCCAGAATGGCCTTTAAATAATCGTGTAGGGGCAAATTCGCCCAATTTATGGCCAACCATATTTTCTGTTACTAAAACAGGAACGTGCAAACGACCATTGTGCACTGCTATCGTTAATCCGACCATGTCAGGCAAAATCATGGAGCGTCTAGACCAAGTCTTAATAGGCTTTTTAACGCGCGATAAAATCGCCTGCTCTACTTTTTTTAATAAGTGAGCATCTATAAAAGGCCCTTTTCTTAAAGAACGTGGCATCCGTTAACCTCCTGCTTTCTTAGCCGCCTTACGCCGCCGAATAATCATTTTAGTCGTCCGCTTATTGCGTCTAGTCTTCTTACCTTCAGGAATACCCCAGGGCGTACACGGTGGACGACCACCCGAGGTACGACCCTCTCCTCCTCCCAATGGATGATCCACCGGGTTCATGGCAACACCTCGAACTCTCGGACGCTTGTTACGCCAACGATTGGCACCTGCTTTTCCGATTTTTCGCAAATTATGTTCACTATTACCCACCTCTCCGATGGTTGCCCGACATTCTGCAAGCACTTTCCGCACTTCACCAGACTTCAACCGAAGGGTAGCGTGATCACCCTCTCGAGCTAATAATTGAACCGACGTACCCGCACTTCGCGCAAGTTGCGCTCCTTTCCCAGGCTTCATCTCAACACAATGAACGACTGAACCCACTGGGATGTTACGAAGGGGTAAGCAATTGCCGACTGCAATGGGTGCTTCCTGTCCGGAAAGCACTGAAGCCCCTGCCTTTACGCCTTTAGGTGCAATCATATAACATCGCTCGCCATCCGCATAGCATACCAATGCAATATTGGCACTTCGATTAGGATCATATTCCAAACGTTCTACAACGCCAGGGATCCCCTCTTTCTTACGTTTCCAGTCAATAATTCGATAATTTTGCTTGTGCCCGCCCCCACGCTGCCAAGCAGTAATACGCCCGTGACAATTACGACCGCTATGCTGCTGCTTAGAAACGACCAACGCGTGATGCGGCTCTCCTTTGTGGAGATCCGGATTGACTACCTTGACAACAAATCGTCGCCCTGGAGAAGTCGGTTTACATTTTACAATTGCCATGCCAGATCCTCTATCATTGGAAATTGGCTAAGTTAATATCATGACCTTCCGCCAAGCGAATATAGGCCTTTTTCCAATCCGAACGCTGTCCTTGTTTCTGCTTGAACTGCTTTTGCTTCCCTTTCACATTGACGGTTCGAACTGACTCAACTTTTACCGAAAATAATTTTTGCACTGCTTCAAACAATTCTGTCTTTGTCGCATCTTTTAGAACTTTAAACACCACCTGATGATTTTTATCTGCAAAACGCACGCTCTTTTCAGTGGTAATCGGTCCTACAATAATGCTATACAGCCGTTTCTCATTCATTTGAAAACCTCTTCAAATTGTCGAATCGCATCCACCGTCATGACCACTTTATTAAACTTAATTAAAATAACGGGGTCAACATCAGATGCTTGTCGCACTTCCACTTTAGGAACATTTCGCGATGACAGGTAAAGATTAGGATCCCATTCACCCGTCACAATTAATGCTTCTTGCAAACCAAATTCTTTCAACTTATCAATTAAGTCTCTAGTTTTTGGACGGTCAATGGCTATGCCTTCTACTACCACCAAACGATTTTGACGTACCAGCTCTGACAAGATAGCTTGCATTGCACCACGGTACATCTTTTTATTCACTTTTTGACTGTGATCTTGAGGCACTGCCGCAAATACTTTACCGCCCCCACGCCATAGCGGGCTGCGAATAGTACCTGCACGTGCTCTACCGGTTCCTTTTTGGTTCCATGGTTTAGCACCACCACCACGCACTTGTCTGCGAGTTTTTTGAGCCCGAGTCCCTGCACGTCCACCCGCTAAATAAGCAGTAATGACTTGATGTACCAAGGCCTCATTAAAATCTCTTCCAAATGTCGTTGCAGACACTTCAACGCCTTTTTTTGCTGCCCCACCACCTGGCATGGCTAATGCTAGCTCCATAGTTCCTCCTAGGCGGCTTCTGTTGATTTAGAAATTTGTTTTACCGCTCTGTGGATAATGATTTTCCCACCAGGCGCCCCAGGAACTGCCCCTTTAATTAACAGCAAGTTCCGTTCTACATCAACTCGAATAACCTCTAAATTTTGAGTCGTACGCTGACAATTCCCAAATTGGCCTGCCATCTTTTTACCTTTAAATACTTTACCCGGAGATTGGTTTTGCCCAATAGAACCCGGCGCATTATGAGACAAGGAATTACCATGCGATTCTCGTTGTGAACTAAAATTATGTCGCGTTATTGCACCAGTGAAACCACGACCTTTAGTCACACCTGCTACATCTACCCATTGGCCTACTTGAAACAAATCTGCTTTTAATTCACTGCCCACTGTAAGATTTCGGCATTCTTCTTCGCTGCCTCTAAATTCCCATAAGCCATCTCCAGGAATTACATTGGCTTTTGCATAATGACCTTTCATAGGTTTAGATAGACGAGAAACTTTGCAAGTACCCGTCGTTACCTGAATAGCAAAGTAACCTTCGTTTTCTTGATTTTTAATTTGTACCACAATATTGGGTTTCACTTCCGCAACTGTAACCGGAATTGAAGCACCACTTTCGGGATCAAACACCCTTGTCATTCCACATTTAGTCGCAACCAGCCCAATCGACATCTTTTAAATTCCTCTTAACTAACCGCGATTTGAACATCTACACCTGCGGCAAGATCCAGCTTCATTAATGCATCCACTGTCTTATCCGTTGGTTCCACAATAATGACCAAACGCTTATGCGTGGCAATTTCATATTGATCCCGTGCATTCTTATCGATATGAGGGGATACCAATATAGTAAAACGTTCCATGCGAGTTGGTAAGGGTACTGGTCCGCGGACTTGAGCCCCTGTTCGTTTTGCTGTCTCGACGATCTCTTTTGCAGATCTATCGATCAATTTATGATCAAAAGACTTTAAACGAATACGTATGACTTGACTTGCCATTACACCTTACTCCAAAACCTTAGAGACAACGCCAGCACCCACTGTGCGGCCGCCTTCACGAATCGCAAATCGAACCCCTTCTTCCATCGCAATGGG
>JBEICO010000063.1:0-7910 GCA_040383965.1 Francisellaceae bacterium | reverse complement strand
GTATTCCAACGAAAAAAATAGTCAAGTTACCCGCGCTCTTGCCAATATGTTTCGTAAATTTTACACTTTCAAAAAACCCACCATTACTATCGTACAAGGCGCAGTATATGGCGGCGGTATAGGGTTTGTTGTCTGTAGTGATGTGGTGCTTGCCCTGCCCGATACATCTTTCTGCTTTTCTGAAGTAAGACTGGGACTAGTTCCCGCTGTGGTGAGCCCTTATGTGGTTTATACTTTGGGGGAACATATTGCTAGAAGATATATCCTAACTGCAGAACCTTTTACCGTTGAAAAAGCGTATCAATTAGGATTAGTACACGAAATAATCAATCCTCTAGATTTAGAAAAAAGATTAGAAAGTCTAATTCAACTGCTACGAAGCAATGGCCCTAAAGCCATACAAATTGCCAAAAAGCTAATTATTGAATTAAACGAAGGATCTAAAACAATTGAGTCTACCATGATCCACACTTCAAATTTATTAGCTGCTCTTTGTACTTCTAAAGAAGGCCAAGAAGGATTAACCGCCTTTCTAGAAAAAAGATCTCCTGAATGGTCCAAACGCAATGAAAATCCCTAAAGCCGTTAAAATTGTAGAGGTCGGGCCAAGAGATGGTCTACAAAATGAAAAAATTATTATTGAAACTGCTGATAAAATACAGCTTATTAATAGACTGAGTGATACTGGGTTACAATGCATTGAAACCACCAGTTTTGTTTCCCCAAAATGGATCCCGCAATTAAAGGATGCTGAACCTGTATTAATAGGAATTCATAAAAACACAAGCGTTTCCTATCCGGTGTTAGTCCCAAATGTACAGGGTTTTCAACGTGCAGTAGAGGCCGGTGCAAGAGAAATTGCGGTTTTCTGTGCTGCCACAGAAACTTTTTCTGAAAAAAATACTCATTGCTCTATAGAACAGAGTTTAGAGAGAATTCAAGCAGTAATGGACAAGGCGAAAAAACAAAACATTTTTGTTAGGGGTTATATTTCCTGTGCCTTAGGCTGTCCTTATGAAGGACAAGTTAAACCCGAAATTGTACAGACACTTGCAAAAAAACTAATTGCTTCTGGCTGTGATGAAATAGCACTGGGAGATACCATTGGTGTGGGCACTCCCTTACAAGCACAAAATTTAATCCAATTGCTAGCAAATGAAATTCCCATACAAAAACTTGCCCTGCATTTTCACGATACTTATGGACAAGCCTTGGCTAATATCTATGCCTGTCTTGAACTCGGAGTTGAAATTATCGATAGTGCTATTAGCGGACTCGGCGGATGCCCATATGCAAAAGGCGCGAGCGGCAATGTAGCCACTGAAGATGTATTGTATATGCTGCAAGGGTTAGGGATTAAAACAGGCATTGATCTCGAGAAAATGGTTGAGATCAGTGAGTGGATAACAACTCTAACTGGAAAGCCCGCTCTTTCTAAAGTAACCCAAGCAAAATTAGGAAGTAGTCATGGGCGGATTTCATAAAGTTGTTCATACCTATAAGGAAGCTTTAGCTGGCATTCAAGACAATATGACTATAATGGTAGGCGGGTTTGGACTTTGCGGGATCCCTGAAGGGTTGAGCCAGAAAATTTATGATCTTGGACTTCAAAACCTCACCTGTATTTCCAATAATGCAGGAGTTGATGATTTTGGGCTAGGGATCTTATTCAAAAACCAACAAATTAAAACCATGATCGCCTCGTATGTGGGTGAAAATGCCGCATTTGAAAACTTATATTTAACGCACAAAATGAACGTTATCTTAACTCCCCAAGGAACTTTAGCAGAGCAGATCCGCGCAGGCGGCGCCGGGATCCCAGCCTTTTATACCCCAACAGGTTTCGGCACCCCTGCAGCGGAGGGTAAAGAAACTCGAGATTTTAAAGGGCGCCATTATGTTTTAGAAGAAGCATTACAGGCGGATTTTTCTCTTATAAAAGCTTGGAAAGCAGATACCCAAGGAAACTTAATCTATCGAAAAACTGCCCAAAATTTTAACCCGATGATGGCAACGGCTGGAAATATTACCGTGGCCGAAGTTGAAGAAATTGTGGAAACAGGAACCCTTGATCCAAATCACATTCATACCCCCGGCATTTATGTGGATAGGATTATCCAAGGAACATTTCAAAAACGTATTGAACAAAAAACCGTGAGAAAAGGATAAGGTTATGCCACTTACCCGTGAACAGATTGCCAAACGGATAGCCACAGAACTTAAAGATGGGGACTACGTTAATCTTGGCATTGGGATCCCAACCTTAGTCGCCAATTACATTCCACCCAATGTCCAGGTGATGTTTCAATCTGAAAATGGACTATTAGGGGTGGGAGAGTTTCCCTTAGAAGCAGATATAGATCCGGATCTCATCAATGCCGGTAAACAAACCGTAACCGCCATTCAAGGTGCGTCCTATTTTTCTTCTGCGGATAGTTTTGCGATGATCCGAGGAGGCCACATCAACCTCACCGTCTTAGGTGCTTTTGAGGTGGACGAAGCGGGAAATATAGCCTCGTGGATGATCCCAGATAAAATGGTTAAGGGCATGGGAGGTGCCATGGATCTTGTGGCGGGAGCCAAAAAAATCATTGTTGCAATGGCACACGCTAACAAAGATGGCCAATCTAAACTTTTAAAGCGCTGCCAATTGCCTTTAACAGGCGTACATTGCATCAAAACGGTGGTGACAGATCTGGCAGTTTTAGAAATTGATCAAAACGCTTTTTATTTAAAAGAAAGAGCGCCCGGTGTTACAGTCGAAACGATTAGAAAGTTAACCGAGGGAAAACTCATTGTGGAAGGGGATATTCCCGAAATTAGCGTTTAGAGCCTTTCAGAAAAAAATTTTGGTAAGGGAGCTCTGTTTGAGCGCAGCGAGTTAGCTCCCGAAACTAAAATATTTTTCTGAAAAGGCGATAGAGAATAGGCTTATAGGGATCCAAAGGCTACAGGTATTTCTTCACAAGCCTCACAGATGACTTCGCTTTGATTTTCTTCATCATCAAAGAGATAGATATAATGTTCTAATTCTTCATCCCAGTAAGCTTTCAATACTTCAGCACCACACTCGGCGCACGCTTCCATAATTTCATCCTGAAACTCTTCTTTTGCTTTTAATTGGGTGCCCTTCATTTTCTTCCCCATCCGTTAACGAACACTTGCATACCAGATGTTATTCCTTAAAAAATAGAAAGTCTATGGAGATTAAGGACAGAGTGTCAACTTAGAATTCGAATTTATTCTATAAGATCAACAAGTTGTATGATTATTTCTGAAAACCACCTTAAATATTTTTTCAATCCTTGAAAATAAGAGGTAATGAGAATACGAACTTTCTTTTTGCGAGCAATAAAGGGTTGTTTTATAGAAAAAGTTTTGCTAAAAGATCACAGTATGTTAATTAATGAAACTTATGACGACTCTGACGAGCAAGCTACGGATTTGACTTCGAAGTTAGTTAAATCGTCCAATAGATTTCATGCGCTAGATACTTTGCGAGCGCTCGCCATGTTACTTGGCGTCTTGCTGCATTCCGTAATAGCTTACACCGTAAACCGCGTTCCCTTTTGGCCGGTTGAAGATCCTTTTCAACATTCTATTTTCGATGTAATTTTAGGTTTTATTCATGTGTTTCGGTTAGAACTGTTCTTTTTAATTGCAGGGTTCTTTGCCCATTTTATTTACCAAAATAAAGGCCACTTGTCCTTTATTAAAAACAGGTTCCAACGAATTGGAATGCCGTTAGTCTTAACTTGGCCGCTAATTCTTACATTTTGGCTCTTAATGCCTTTTCCAAAAACCTTTATTCATGATCTCCCGATTTTTCACTTATGGTTTTTATATTATCTCCTTATTTTTTACACCCTATTCATTTTTCTAACAGTTTTATTGAATGTTTTCAAAAAATCCTGGACATTAATAGATACTGCTTTTGCTGTATTGCTTCAATCACCTTACTATAGTGCCATTCTCGTTTGTATCACCGCCCCTATACTACTATTAATGGACAGTGCTTTTGCAGATACACCTTTTGGTTGCACCCCATTGGGTAGGGTATTATTGCATTATGGTATTTTTTTTAGTTTTGGCGTTTTGCTACATCGCCAAACCTATCTCCTAAACACAATTGCAAATCACCGTCGGGTTTATCTTTTTATTGCCATTCCCAGTACGATTTCATTATTCATCCTTTTTTCAAATATGGGACTCCATCCTCACTCTATTGATTTACCCTTGATCCTGCTGCGAATAAATTACGCTGTTGTCAATTGGTCCGTAAGTTTATGTTTGATTGGATTTTTTCAACGTTATTTTAATACTTACAATCCAGTGATTCGATATTTAGTCGATGCTTCATATTGGATATATCTAGCCCACCTGCCCCTTGTTATATTGTTCCAATACTTAATGCTAAACACCCCTATTCTAGGCCCTCTAAAACCATTATTCGTCTTTACAGGCGCATTATTGATATTAATACCGACATATCATTTGTTGGTTCGGTTTACTTGGGTTGGCAATATGTTAAATGGTCCTAGGCTTCGGCCCATGTTGCCCGTTTTGCGATACTAACCCCCTGGGTTAATTTAGTTATCTTATTCAAACCGGCCATTTTGCCCCAAGTTGCATTTCACCCCCTTTTACGGTACATTCACCCCTCAGGGTTTAACACCCAATATCCTCTTTTCTGGTCGCGGAAAGGGGTTTTTTTACACCTAGGGAGACGCACAAATGACTGCAAAAGCCACTTTCGAATTAACAGCAGAGTTGCGCGATGATCAGGGGAAAGGTGCGAGCCGCCGCCTACGTCGCGTACACAATAAAATTCCGGCCATTCTCTATGGAGGAGGCGAAAAACCACTGGCAATCAGTTTAGATCATAAAAAAATGATGCATGCCTTGGAAAACCAGGCCTTTTATACCCATTTATTAACCTTGAATATTGCGGGTAAGAAACAACAAGCCATTCTTAAAGATCTCCAACGCCATCACTTTAAAAAAGCCATTTTTCATGCGGACTTTTTACGGGTGAAAGCAACGGATCTGATTAATATGCATGTTCCCTTACATTTTACCGGTGAAGCAAACTGCCCCGGCGTTAAAGCCGGCGGGATTATTAGCCATCTTTTGATGGATATTGAAGTTCGTTGCATGGCAAGTAATATACCTGAATTTATTGAGGTTGATCTTTCCACTACAGGACTTGATCAAATCCTCCATTTGTCTGATCTGAAGTTACCTAATGGCGTAGAAGTAGTTGCCCTGTCTCATGGACAAGCGGCACAACATGATTATGCGGTGGTGAGTATTCATTTACCTCGTAGACCCGATGAAGACGCTGCTAATTCAGCAGAATCTAAAGTCACAGAAGTACTGCCCAAAGGAAAAGAAGCCAATCCTGCTACGGCTGGAACGGGAACCGCTGCCAAAACACCTGCACCTGCCGCCAATAAAGAGAAGGGCAAAGGCAAGTAATAGTGGCAGAGCAGTTTAATTTACGGCTAATCGTTGGGCTAGGAAATCCTGGCCCAACTTATAATGATACTCGTCATAACTCTGGAGCTTGGTTGATTGAAGCTCTATGCCAACAATATCGTCTTTCCTTAAAGGCTGAACCCAAATTCAATGCTCTATGGGCTGAATGGTCGTTTGGCGGTAAAAACTATTCCTTAATGATCCCCAGCACGTTTATGAATCATAGCGGACGCTCTATAGGTGCTTTTGCCAAATACTATCAAATTCCAACGGAATCGATTTTAGTGGCTCACGATGAGCTGGACTTTGCCCCT
The DNA here is from genome assembly GCA_040383965.1 of Francisellaceae bacterium. Classification (GTDB taxonomy): domain Bacteria; phylum Pseudomonadota; class Gammaproteobacteria; order UBA6186; family Azoamicaceae; genus CADEGZ01. The sequence continues at coordinate 2,118 of JBEICO010000063.1, read as the reverse complement.
GGCATTTTTCGCTTTAAAACAGGAGGCGGACATGCAGGTCATAATGGATTAAAAGATATTATTCACCACCTAAATAGTCGTGAATTTCATCGTATCCGTCTTGGCATTGGACACCCGGGGGATCCAGAAGCCGTTTCTGATTATGTATTAAGCAAACCTTCCAAAGAGGACAAACAAAAAATACGGACATCGATCCAAGAAGCCATCGATTTTTTACAACTCTCTATCACACCTTCTGGAATAAAAAATGGGGTTTAACTGCGGTATTGTCGGCCTTCCCAATGTTGGAAAGTCTACCCTCTTCAATGCATTAACCAAAGCAGGCATTGCAGCGCAAAACTATCCTTTTTGTACCATAGAACCTAATATTGGTCGTGTCCCTGTTCCTGATCCTCGACTAGAACAACTGGCATTGATTGTGAAACCAGAGCGCATCTTGCCCACCTCCATGGAATTTGTGGATATTGCAGGATTGGTGGCAGGTGCTTCTAAAGGAGAAGGATTAGGAAATCAATTCCTAGCCAACATTCGTGAAACCGATGCCATTGCTCATGTGGTAAGGTGTTTTGACAATACCGATATTATCCATGTTGCTGGAAAAATTAATCCCGCAAGTGACATTGAAGTCATTAATACAGAGTTATTATTAGCCGATTTAGATACGGTTGAGCGTGCCTTATATAAAGCAGCTAAAAATGCTAAAGGAGCGCAAAAGACCGCTCTAAATGAAAAAGAACTATTAGAGCAATTAAAGATCCACCTTAATGCTGGAAAACCTGCCAGAACTTATAAAGTGAGCGATGCCGAAAAAAGTATAATTCATTCACTGCATTTATTAACTTATAAGCCAATTATGTATATTGCCAATGTTGATGAACATGGATTCACTGATAATCCTTATCTACAAATGGTTGAACAGATCGCCAAAGATGAAAATGCCATTGTTGTTCCAGTGAGTGCTGCGATTGAAGCAGAAATGCTAGAGCTCACGCCTTCTGAAAAAATAGAATTTTTACAAGAATTGGGACTAGAAGAACCAGGCCTAGATCGCGTGATTCGAGCAGGACATAGTCTGCTGCATTTACAAACTTATTTTACCGCGGGTGTTAAAGAAGTGCGTGCCTGGACAGTACCCGTGGGTGCTACAGCTCCCCAAGCTGCCGGCGTTATTCATACCGATTTTGAAAAAGGATTTATTCGAGCAGAAGTCATAAGTTTCCAAGATTTTATCACATACCAAGGTGAACAAGGCGCTAAAGATGCCGGTAAATGGCGACTTGAAGGTAAAGAATATATCGTGCAAGAAGGCGATGTTATGCATTTTCGGTTTAATGTATAGCTCTTCTTTTATTATACTCCTCCAATAAAACGATAATATAGTGATATAAATCCTCAATTTCTAAATTTTGATCAACAAATGATGAAGCATTTTTGATAACGGTTTGGACCTCAATTGGGTGTGTTTCGGCCCAAGCGATATTTTGTAAAACTGATCCTTCATCTTTCACAGGAATATAATGCACATAGGGTTTGATCCCTTTATAAAACCATTGGATCTGATTACTTTGATGTTTAAAAATTAAGCTATTAGACTGCAAATGCCAAATTAATCTTTCCCATGAAGCTCTTTCCCCATCTATAGAAATTAAATATTTATATTTTAGATGTTCTTCAGGTGTTACAAATTTTGTTGCTTTATCTTCAGGTCTATTACTCACAAATTTCGCATCAATCACATCTGGATTATTTTTTGAGAAAGCGACAAACTTATCTCTAAATCCACTGCTGTCATTAAGTCCACCGCGCCAAAAAACTATATCTAGCTTATTCTCCCACAAATATTCATTTCTGGCCTTTCTTATTCTTTGCCTCATATTTGGTGTTGAACAAATATTTTGCCAATCCGGGATCAAAACAAGATCTCTTTCAATAGGTACCGAAAGATCTTTAGCAAATGAAAAAACAGGAGCTTCTGGCTTACCACCCATAATGACAGAGTCATTCAACCCTAAAATAAAATCCGTATCTGAGATATAACCATTCTTAGCCAGATATTCCAACACGAACGCAATCGATGTGGAACGAGGGTCTGGGTTTTCACTAATTTTCAAAAAGTAT
>JBEICO010000062.1:0-7974 GCA_040383965.1 Francisellaceae bacterium | reverse complement strand
TCAAACGTTTTAGCCACGGGAATAAAAAGACTGGCGATAAACCCAAATAGCGCTGTCAATCCCATGGTGACAGCCACCAATATCACGCCTTTGTTGGGTATACTGATAAATACACCACTCATGATGGTTCCAAGCAAGATTGCAATAAAAGTCCCCATTTCGATGATGCCATTGCCTGCCATAAGATTTGACTCGGCAAGATGTTGCGGAATAATGCTGTATTTTACAGGCCCAAAAAAAGTAGCTTGGGTGCCAATTAAAAACAGCGTGGTTAATAATAGAGGTAAACTATTTACGTAAAAGCCAATCATCGCCAAACCCACTAAACAAATCTCGGCGGCTTTAATAAAACGGATAAGCTTTGACTTTTCATATTTGTCAGCCAATTGTCCTGCCAAAGCTGAGAATAAAAAAAATGGGATAATAAAAAGAGCAGCACAAATATTTACTAACGTATTGGGATCTTGTTGGGTATTAAAAGCATTAAAAGCGAGAAGCAGAATAAGGGCATTTTTAAACACACAGTCATTAAATGCGCCTAGAAATTGGGTACAAAAAAGGGGCAGTAATTTTCGTCCTTTTAATAAAGTGAATATTCCATTGTTTGACATATATTTTTCCTATCTATATCCCCGCATAAAAATTTTTTGCTTTCGGGAGCCAACTCGCTATGCTCAACCAGAGCTTCTTTGCCAAAAATCTTTTTATGGAGAGATATAGGGTTGTTTGTAAAGTTATAGGTCAGTTTTACACTGAAGACGATTAAAATCAACATTTTTTTAAGGAAACCCTTGAAATAAAATAAACCGTCTCCACTTACATAAATATAGATGATAAATGAAACGAAAAATTGAGGAGGAGTGTTATGACATCAATTGTAAGATATGCACCTTGGTCGTATTTAAGAGATCTAGAGGGTGAAGTGAATCAATTACTGGATAGAAACTTAAATAGGCAAGGCATTGCATCAAATACAGAAACTAGCTTAGCAGGTGAATGGTCACCACAGGTAGATATTAAGGAAGAAGCAGATAAATACCTAATCACAGCGGATTTGCCTGGAGTTGATCCTAAGGAAATTCAAGTATCTATGGAAAATAATGTATTAAGCATTAAAGGTGAACGCAAGTTAGAGCGTAAAGTAAAGGAGGATAATTATACGCGCACGGAGCGTTTTTCAGGGACATTTTATCGGCGGTTTACATTGCCAGATGAAGCTAATGGCGAACGGATCCAGGCTAAGGGTAAACATGGGGTATTAGAAATTAGTATTCCCAAAAAAGAGCCGCATATTCCGAAAAGGATTGATGTTCGTGTAGAAGAACATTAAGGAATGAAAGCTATCAATAGAAAAAGGGGCAATAAAATGCCCCTTTTTCTTATCGCTTCTGTTTAATTTCCAAGAAAGCTATATAGCTAATTTTGTTATAAACTTCTTCTTAAATGCAGTTTGCTTTGAATGTGGTATTATAATGTCTTGTTTTTATGATCTGGAGTGTTGAAACATGAGCGTATTAGTAGGCAGAAAAGCCCCTGATTTCACAGCAGCAGCAGTTTTAGGAAATGGCGAAATTGCAGGACAATTTCAATTATCTAAAGTCTTGAAAGATAAATATGGGTTGATTTTCTTTTATCCTTTGGATTTTACATTTGTGTGTCCTTCAGAACTTATCGCTTTAGATAAACGTGTCGAACAATTTAAAGAAAGGGGCGTGGAAGTGATTGGGGTGTCTATCGATTCACAATTTACCCATACCGCTTGGCGCAATACCCCTGTAAATGCTGGTGGTATTGGGGAAGTGGCGTACACCCTGGTAGCGGATGTGAATCATCAAATTTGTCAGGCTTATGGGGTAGAGCATCCTGAAGCCAGCATTGCTTTTAGAGCAGCATTTATTGTGGATAAAGCAGGTGTGGTGCGTTGCCAAGTGGTTAACGATCTTCCCATCGGGCGAAATATAGACGAATTAATTCGTTTGGTGGACGCCATACAATACCATGAAGCTCATGGAGAAGTGTGCCCCGCTGGTTGGAAGAAAGGCGATAAAGCCATGAAACCAACGGCAGCAGGCGTTGCAACATATTTGGCGCAAAATGCTCAACAATTGTAATTGGATAACACCCAATTGGCCTGCGCCTAATTCTGTAAAAGCGTTAACAACGCTGCGAGATAAGGGTTATAGCCAAGGTGCCTATCGCAGTTTTAATCTAGGTGAGAAATCTGGGGAAGATCTGGAAGTTGTTTTATTAAATCGCAAATTGTTGCGAGAAACTGCCAATCTTCCGGCGGAGCCGTATTGGTTAAAGCAGGTTCATGGAATAGACGTTGTAGAAGTTCCTTCCGTAATACCCAGTGTGGAAGAAGTAGCTGCAGATGCTTCTGTAGCTTTTCAGCCTAACCAACTATGTGTGGTGACAACGGCAGATTGTTTACCCGTTTTGCTTTGCGATAAAGCAGGTACTCGGGTGAGTGCGATCCATGCTGGGTGGAGAGGACTTGCTGCCGGAGTGATAGAAGCTGCCATTCAAAAATTAAAATGCGATCCTGAATCGTTATTGGCTTGGTTAGGACCTGCTATTGGGCCAGAGGCATTTGAAGTGAAAGAAGACGTGCTTGCAGCGTTTGAAGACTTAAAACTTGAAAGCGCTTTTAAACCGACGGGAAAAGGTAGTTGGTATGCGGATCTGTACCAATTAGCGAGGGAAAGATTAAAGCGTCAAGGCATACATCAAGTGTTTGGCGGTGGATTTTGTACATTTCAAGATGAAGCGCGATTCTATTCCTATCGGCGTTCTAAAGTGACAGGGCGTATGGCAACTTTAATATGGCTCGATCCCCTTGAAATTGGATAGCATATCTCAATATTTAGGGAAATGTGAATGGGAGATTTAATATGAGTTTAGATAAATTAACACACTCGTTTCAAGCTGCATTAAGTGAAGCACAGTCAATTGCGGTTGGCAAAGATAATCCAGCGATTGAACCTGTTCATGTGATGAAGGCATTGCTAGAGCAAGAAAATGGATCTATTCGCGCTTTGTTTTTGAGTATTGGATTTACCAATGTACGAGGAATGCTGGAAGATTTGGATGCAGCTATTTCACAACTCCCTCAAATTGTAGGAGGGGCTGGTGAACTTCGAGCTTCCAATGATTTGGTGCGGATCTTAAACCGTGCCGATAAATATGCGAAACAGCGCAAAGATACTTATATTTCTAGCGAATTTTTTGCCTTAGCTGCGGTAGAAGACTCTGCAGTATTGGGTCATATCTTAAAAAAATCTGGGATTACGAAAGAAAAGTTGGAACCTGCGATTGATAAATTAAGGGGTGGTCAAGCTGTGAATGAGCAAAATGCAGAAGAGCATAGACAGGCTTTAAATAAATATACCATTGATTTAACCGAGCGTGCCGAAAAAGGTAAATTGGATCCGGTTATTGGTCGAGATGATGAAATAAGACGGGTGATCCAAGTGTTACAGCGGCGCACCAAAAATAATCCGGTTTTAATTGGTGAGCCAGGAGTTGGAAAGACCGCGATTGTTGAAGGACTTGCCTCTCGCATTATTAATGGCGAAGTCCCTGAGGGCTTAAAAGGTAAACGAGTTTTATCTTTAGATATGGGTGCTTTAATTGCCGGTGCTAAATTTAGGGGCGATTTTGAAGAGCGCTTAAAGGCTGTGTTAAAAGATCTGGCGAAACAAGAAGGAGAAATTATTCTTTTTATTGATGAATTGCATACGGTTGTTGGTGCGGGTAAAGCAGAAGGTTCTATGGATGCAGGGAATATGTTAAAGCCTGCTTTAGCGCGAGGCGAATTGCATTGTGTTGGCGCAACCACATTAGATGAATATCGAAAATATATTGAAAAAGATGCAGCACTTGAACGTCGCTTCCAAAAAGTGTTGGTGGATGAACCTTCGGTGCCGGACACTATTGCGATATTGCGCGGCTTAAAAGAGCGTTATGAATTGCATCATGGGGTGGAAATTACCGATCCCGCGATTGTGGCGGCAGCAACATTGTCGCATCGGTATATTAGTGATAGGCAGCTTCCCGATAAGGCAATTGATCTTATTGATGAAGCAGCTAGTTGCATTCGCATGGAAATCGATTCTAAACCGGTTGAAATGGATAAATTAGAGCGGCGTTTAATTCAATATAAAATTGAACGCGAAGCTTTAAAGCAAGAAACCGATGAAGCCTCTAAAAAACGTTTGGAAAAGTTAGGTTCCGATATTCAAAATTTGGAAAAAGACTATCAAAAGATGGAAGAGATCTGGAAAACCGAAAAAGCAGCAATGGAGGGGACCAAGCGCTTAAAAGAAGATCTCGAAAAAGCCAAATTAGATTTAAGTGCTGCACATCGCATTGGCGACTTCGCTAAAATGTCGGAAATTCAATATGGGCGTATTCCAGATTTGGAAAAACGCTTAAGCCAAGCTTCTGCGATGGAAATAGAGACTAAGCTGTTTCGCAATAAAGTAACGGATGAAGAAATTGCGGAAGTGGTGTCGCGTTGGACGGGGATCCCTGTGACCAAAATGCTAGAAGGGGAACGCGATAAGTTATTGAAAATGGAAGAGGCTTTAGGAAAGCGGGTGATTGGGCAACAGGAAGCTCTAAGAGCCGTTGCCAATGCCGTTAGACGTTCTCGTTCTGGGTTATCCGATCCCAATCGCCCCATGGGATCATTCCTCTTTTTAGGGCCAACTGGAGTAGGTAAAACGGAAGTCTGTAAAGCCCTAGCGGAATTCTTATTTGATACTGAACAGGCCATGATTCGAATTGATATGTCTGAATTTATGGAGAAACATTCTGTAGCGCGTATGATTGGTGCGCCCCCAGGGTACGTAGGGTATGAGGAAGGTGGATATTTAACAGAGGCGGTGCGCCGTAAACCCTATAGTGTGATTTTATTAGATGAAATAGAAAAAGCGCATACCGATGTTTTTAACATTTTATTACAAGTGTTAGACGATGGGCGCCTAACCGATGGGCAAGGCCGCACGGTGGATTTTAAAAATACCGTGATTGTAATGACTTCTAATTTAGGATCAACGGTAATTCAGGAAATGACCGGAAAAGTCGATTATAGCGAAATTAAAGAAGGCGTTATGGAGGTCGTGAGCCAACATTTTAGGCCTGAGTTTATTAATCGCATAGACGAAATTGTGGTGTTCTCGCCTTTGGCCAAAGCGCAAATTCGATCGATTACCGATGTGCAGTTAGTACATCTGAAAGCGCGCTTGAAAGCACAAAACTTGGAATTGGTTGCAACTAAAGAAGTATTGGATAAGTTGGCTGAGCATGGCTATGATCCGGTTTATGGCGCAAGGCCATTAAAACGAGTGATCCGGCATTTAATAGAGGATCCTTTAGCAGAGGCTTTGTTAGGAGGGCAATTTATACCCGGGGACACTATCGAAGTGGTTTTACAAGATGATAAGATTGCGTTTCGAAAGGGTAAGAAGGACTAAGCTAACATGGGCGCATTAACTTTGAAGCAAGACTTTATCTTTGATCGGTGGTTATTGGTTGCCCTGTTAAGCTTGGTGGGTATGGGTTTGATTATGGTCACCTCTGCTTCTTTATCCTATTCAGAGAGCATGGGATTGCCAGCTTGGTCATATGCCCTAAAACATGGAATATCATTAGGAATAGGAATTCTAGCGTGTTTAATGGCTATGGCAATACCCCTTACCGCTTGGCGGATACTGAGTGTGCCTTTGTTAGTATTAACCATTGGTTTGTTAGGCTTATTATTAATCCCTGGAATTAGTCGTGAAGTCAATGGCAGTACCCGGTGGTTATTTTTAGGGCCTCTTTCCCTGCAAGTATCAGAAATGGCTAAGCTATTTATGATTATTTATATTGCAGGATATTTGGTGAGAAAAGATAAAGAAGTTCGAACTCAAATTTCCGGTTTTCTAAAACCAATGGCTATTTTAGCTCTGGTTTCCGCCTTGTTAATTTTAGAACCCGACTTTGGGGCAACGGTGGTGATTGTGGCAACCGTGATGGGGATGTTGTTTTTAGGCGGCGTGCCCTTCAGAGTATTTTTGGGATTATTTTTGCTGGCGTTGTTGGCGCTTGGAATATTGTCGGTGACCTCGCCATATCGTATCTTGCGTTTAACCTCTTTTTTAGATCCATGGAGCGATCAATTTAATTCAGGTTATCAATTAACCCAGTCGCTGATAGCTTTTGGTAGAGGAGGGTTATTTGGTACGGGTCTTGGGAATAGTGTACAGAAATTGCTGTATTTGCCTGAGCCACATACCGACTTTATTTATGCTGTTTTGGCAGAAGAATTGGGGTTAGTGGGTGCATTAGGAATTTTATTTTTGTTTGGACTGTTGGTATGGCGGATCCTAGCGCTTGGAAGACAAGCAGTATCCAAGGGTCGAAAATTTCCAGGATATATTGCATATGGGATTGGGTTATGGTTTGGTTTACAAAGTATTATTAATATAGGCGTTAATATAGGCGTGCTTCCCACTAAGGGCTTAACACTACCCTTTATGAGTTATGGTGGCAGTAGTTTGATAATTGGATTGTTTGCCATGGGGATTATATTGCGGATCGAGTATGAGCTTTCTATTAAAACGTCTAAACAAAATACCAAATAAGAATTTTAAAATATTGGAATTGGAATTGGAAATGTGGATGGGAGAAAACACTATGGTTGTATACCCGGAGAAGTATTAGATTTTGTGATGCTTTTTGATTCGGAACCTACTCCTCAAACTGATCTACCGAGGATTTGAAAAGGTGTTAGACGTCTGTAGAAGCATTTGAGCAATATTGTTAAACTGGCGCCCAGAAGCAGAGCTTACTAAACTGTTAGAATAATCAGCCTCTTGGAACGATTGTGAAGAAACCTTGTATTGTCATTATGGCGGGAGGCACGGGCGGACATATATTTCCAGCTCTTGCGGTTGCAAAGCATTTACAAAATAAAGGCTGGGATATCCATTGGTTGGGTACAAAAGAAGGCCTAGAATCCCAAATTATTCCCAATGCTAAAATTCCTATTCACTATATTACTGTTCAGGGATTAAGAGGTAGAGGATTATTAGGGTGGGTTATAGCGCCTTTTAGATTATTAATCGCGCTTTATCAGGCAATTTCAATTATCCATAAACTTAAACCCACTGTTATTTTAGGGGGCGGTGGGTTTGTATCGGGTCCTGGTGGAGTGGCAGCTTGGTTGCTTCGATATCCATTGGTGATCCATGAACAAAATTCTATTGTGGGTTTAACCAATCGCACATTGTCCTTAGTTGCAAATCAAACTCTTGAGTCCTTCCCTGGTTCATTTCCAGCAGTGCGTCAGGCAATTTGTACGGGAAATCCTATTCGTGAAGAGTTACTTAACTTGCCCGAATTTTCAACAAGGCTAAAAAACCTGACGGGAACTGGTCCTATAAAGTTATTGGTATTGGGTGGCAGCCGTGGAGCTTTAGCCATAAATGAGATTTGCCCTCAAGCCATTGCTGTATTGCCCTTAGACAAACGCCCTGTCATTTGGCATCAAACAGGTGCAAAGCATTTAGAATTAACCTTAAAACAATACCAAGCAGTAGGAATTGAAGCACGAATAGAGCCGTTTATTGAAGATATGGCAGCCGCCTATTCTTGGGCAGATTTAGTGTTATGTAGAGCAGGCGCTATGACAGTTGGAGAATTGGCGGTAGTAGGTGTTGGAAGTATCTTAGTTCCTTTTCCGTATGCAGTGGATGATCATCAAACAACTAATGCGCGCTTTTTAGAAAAAGCGGGCGCAGCGCGTTTGATCTCCCAATCTGCATTAACCAAAGAAATGTTAGCGGAACTCTTGTTAGACTTTTCAAATGATCGAGATCTATTGTTAAAAATGGCATTGGCTGCGTCTCGTTTAGCAAAACGAGATGCATTGCAACAGGTGGCCAAGTATTGTGAGGAGGCGGGAAAACGTGCATGTCAGTAATC
>JBEICO010000061.1:0-7981 GCA_040383965.1 Francisellaceae bacterium | reverse complement strand
GACACATTCTATCATTCCAAAAAGTATCTTCTGGGGCGCTTAAAGTTTTGGCACCTGCTTGGACAGCATGAGCATAAAACTCATCTACATCGTCGCAATAAAGGTATAAATTAATAGGACATTCAACGCCATTATCATTGGGTGCTTTGGTTTTACCACCGTAGGCACCGGATTTACCAAACATAATCAGGTGATCTTTATAATGAATTTCTGCATGCCAGCTTGTGCCATCTTCTCCAGCTACTAAATGAATTCTTTCAAACCCAAAGGCTTTTTCATAGAAATCCACAGCTTTATCAACGTCTTTTACAATGACGTAAGGCGAAATCCAAGGCGCGCCTTCGGGACGGCAGGGTTGAGCGTTCATTATTTAGCTCCTAGTTTGCTAGCTTAAGAAATGGATTGTATACGACTTCAGACTTTAGGTGAAGATCTATTTTATAGACCTATTAACATAATTAAATGCTGATATTTCATTTGAAAATTGAAGATTATGCCAAAAAAAGAAAAAATGTTAATGTAATGAGCATGATTATTTTATTTTGGGTTGCTACTCTTTTGTTGTTTTTCATTGCATGCGGCTTTGTGGTGCCGCGATTGCAATCCTTACGAATGATCTTGGGAGTTATAATTTTAATGGCTGTTAGTGTTTATGGGCTCTATTATAGCTGGGGTAATAGCCACTATTTGCCACAGTTTTATTCTAAAGAACAACAGGATGCAAGGTCTCGTCTTCCGAAAATGCAAAAGCTATTAGCAGAATTTAGAAAAGAAGAATATCGTTTGCGGTTTAGGCTGGAAGAAAATCCAAATGATCAAGATGCGGAGCAGCGTTTAGTCAATCTTTTAGCCATTAAAGCTTTATATTGGGAGGCCAAGTGAAGCTTTACACTTTTCTTAATTTTTGGCGGTAGGCTTCTAGGACTTCAAAGAGCTGTTTATGATCTTCGGATTTAATCACAAATTCATTCATGCCAGCATTTTTGCAAATATCCATGTCCCTCGGATCATTACTTGCTGTTAGGGCAATCATGGGGATGTCTTTGCAGCTGTCGGGTAGGGCGCGGATCACTTTGGCGGCTTCATACCCATTCATGAAGGGCATATATAGATCCATCACTGCAATATCAAAAGCTTCTACTTTGACCCTATCTATGGCTTCTTGACCCGTAGCAACTGGGGTAACATCATAGCCTTGTCGGGCTAAAATCATTGACATAGCAGCTCTGGTTGTTCTGCTATTGTCAACAAATAACAGTTTTAACTTGTTTTGCTCGGGCGTAAATGTTGTTTCTTCCATTATTTTAGTTTAGCCGATATCTGTGGTCTGAATAGGCAGCTTACCATAATCCAAGCAATTTCCACCATGCACTTCCCACGACTGCCCAAATAAGAATATTGGCGATGCTTAATAGTCCCCCGATCCGCCACCAATCTTTTAACGTAATATATTCAGCGCCAAAATAAACCGGGGCTGTGCCTGTCCCGTAATGAGTGATCCCAGCACATAGGCTGGAAAGAAAGGCAAACATTAGGACTACCATCATAGGGGGAGCCCCTGCTGTGATAGCCACAATCACAAAGGCACTAAACATGGAACTGATATGAGCAGTAATAGTGGCAAAGGCATAATGTGTGTAAAAGTAAATTAATCCAATAACGCCAAAAGCCACTGTCCAATGAAATGCACTTACCCATCCCTGCATATGATTCCCAAACCAGGTCATCATGCCAAATTCAGATAGAAAATTAGACATCATTAATAGTGTCGAAAGCCATATAAAAGTGTGCCAAGCATTGGTTTCTTTTAAAATATCTTCCCAAGACAATACATTTGTCATTAATAAGATGGAAAGCCCAACGAATGCAGCTACCGTGGCATCTATGCCGAGAGCTGGCCCAAACACCCAAAGGGTTAATAACAAAGCAAAGGTTGCCAGCATAATGATCTCAGGTTTACGCAAGGGCCCCATTTCTTTTAGTTTTTGCCGAGCAAATTGCGGAGCTTCGGGTGTCTTTTTTATTTCAGGTGGATATAGCGTTTGGATCATCCAAGGCAGTGCTGCTAAATTGATAAGACCTGGAACAAGTGCGGCCATTGCCCAACTGGTCCAGGTAATTTCAACTCCAAATTTTGCAGCAAGACTAACGATCAAGGGGTTTCCGGCAGTGGCAGTTAAAAATAAAGCGCTTGAAATGACATTGGCTTGATAAGCCACTTTCATGAGGAATGAACCAATTTTTCGTTCAGTTCCAAGTTTTGGGGTACTTTGATATTCTTCAGATAGGGCATTAACAATAGGGTAAACAATTCCTGCACCTCGAGCGGTGTTGCTGGGAGTGAAAGGTGCCAGCATGAATTCAGTGGCGATTAACCCATAAGCCAGGCCTAAAGTGCTCTTGCCCATATGTAATACAAAATAATAGGCTATTCGTGCACCTAGCCCTGTTTTTATAAAACCCCTCGCTAATAAAAAGGCTCGCAAAATTAACCAAACAACTGGGCTGCTAAAGGCTACTAGGGATTGCTTAATCGTTAAAGTATTCGTGATTCCGCAAAGTGCTAGAGCCATGATGGCCAATGCACCCATAGGGAGCAAATTGATAACGATAGCGACAATAGTGGTAAAAAAGATGGCAAATAAATGCCACGTTTTCAGATCTAGTCCCTCAGGGACTGGAATAAACCATAAGGTGAAGAGTAAAGCGGTAACCCCAATAAAGGGTAGGATAACAGGAGAAAAATTAAATAACGTTAAGTAACTTATTCTTTGCAAGGGGGGAGTCGTAGGGTTAGCCACAAAAATTCTCCGATAACGATGACCTGGGGTTGATCTTGCCCTAACTAACTCCCCATGGCAAGTCGGTCAGATCTGCGGTATGCTATCCACCAGGTATTTTGTAAAGAAGCGAACCTTATTGTCATGCGATTGGAGAGTATTAAGCTCGCAGGGTTTAAATCCTTCGTGGATCCTACAGTATTGGAACTCCGCAGCCCCTTAGTGGCGGTAGTGGGTCCAAATGGCTGTGGGAAATCAAATATTATCGATGCCATTCGTTGGGTGATGGGCGAGAGCTCTGCGAAAAACCTGCGCGGCGAATCGATGAGTGATGTCATTTTTAATGGATCTGTTTCTCGAAAACCTGTTGGCCAAGCTTCTATAGAACTTGTGTTTGATAACTCAGATGGTAGTTTAGGGGGTGAATATGCCCGTTATAATCAAATTGCAGTTCGCCGGCAAGCCGGTCGCGATGGTCAATCTTCTTACTTTTTAAATGGTACACGGTGTCGTCGGAAAGATATTACCGATATATTTTTAGGGACTGGGTTAGGTCCTAGAAGCTATGCCATTATTGAACAAGGCATGATTTCACGGGTAATTGAAGCCAAACCTGAAGAACTTAGATCGTTCTTAGAAGAAGCAGCTGGCATATCACTTTATCGCAAGCGTAGGCAAGAAACCGAAACTCGAATGCGACATACGCGTGAAAATTTAGATCGCTTAAACGACATTCGGCAAGAATTAGAAAAACAAATAGAACGCTTAAAAAGACAGTCAGAAGCGGCGATTCGTTATCGACAATTTAAAGAAGAGCATGATCGTTTAGAGGGCGAGCTCTCATTGCTGCGTTGGCAAGTATACAATGAGCAATTAAAGGAACGAGCAGGATCTATTCGTCAAGCTTCTACGCAACTTGAAGAAAAACTAGCCATACGCACTTCTTTAGACCTTGAGCTTGAGAAACAACGCTTATTGCATATTGAGAAAATGGATGCATGGAAAATTGTTCAAGGTAATTACTATGAATTAGGAACAGAAGTCGCGAGAATAGAACAAACTTTAGCGCATCATCGAGAACGGGAACAAACTTTAGATCAAGATATCCAGCAGACAAAACACAATTATCAAGACATCAGTCGGCAAATCGAAGAAGATGAAGCGCGATTGTTACAGCTAAAGCAAGCGATGAACGACGTATTGCCTAATTTAGAAGTGGCTAACAAACAAGTATTAGAGCAGGAAGCACTTCTTATTGAATCACAAGAAGCACTTCGAGTGTGGGAGCAAGGCTTCCAAGCTTTTCAACAGGATGCGGAGAAACCCCAAAGAACAGCAGAAGTGGAGAAGGCGAGAATAGAGCAGCTTGAACGTCAAAGCCGTGAGGCTAAGATGCAGTATGATCGACTCCAAAAAGAAAGTGCTGATATGGATCTGGCTTCTATAGAAAATCAATTAGCCATGATGGAGCAAGATCGTTCAGGAAGGGAAGCTGAAGATTCAAACTCTAGATCTGAATTTAATACGCTTTCACTTTCGTTGGCGGAAGAACGCGAGAAACTTAAGGAAGAGAACCGGCGGTTAGAAGAATTACGAGTACGCTTGCAAACACTTAGAGTTAGGATGGCATCTTTAGAAGCTTTACAGCAAGCGGCATTAGGTAAAACGCAATCTGCGGCAACCGAATGGTTAGAGAATAATACTTTATCAGACTATTCGCGATTGGGAGAAATGCTTACGGTTGAAAAAGGCTATGAACGCGCGGTAGAGACTGTTTTAGGAAATGGTTTAGAGGCCGTTTGCATTCCAGATGTGGATCTGGTTGCAAATAAGATCGATTCCTTAATTGAAGGAAATCTTACTTTTCTGGAAAGTTCTCTGGCCTCTGCAGAATATGCGACTGCACTTAGAACATCATCCATTGGATTACTGCTTTTGGCGACTAAGATCAAAACAGAACAACCTATTGGATCCTTGTTAGCCAATGTCTATGTAGCAGAGAGTTTGCAGCAAGCTTTAGCTTATCGCAAAAAATTGCAAAGTGGCGAGTCTATTATTACCCTTGAAGGGATTTGGATCGGACAAAATTGGATCCGCGTCTATCGAGGGACTGATGCTTATTCAGGCGTGCTAAGTCGAGAAAATGAATTAAAAGAAGCTGGAATTGTTCTTAAAACACTATCTGAAGAAGTGCATATTATAGAAGGTATTGTTGAGAAGCAAAAAGAAACCATTCAAGCTTTAGAGTCCAAGCGGGAATCTTTGTTAAAAAGTCAGCAAGAAAAAGGACAAATTTTAAATCAACTAACGTCTAAAATCAGTGCAGAGCGTTCCAAATTAGATCATGCTAGAAACCGTATGGCTCGATTAGCAACTGAAAGCACCGATCAAAAGCAAAAATGTGATCTTGCAGAAGAGGAAATAGCTATTGCAAGAATGCGATTGCAAACTGCCTTAGATGAAATGGAAGTTTTTCTAAAAAGAAGATCGGCTTTAACGGAGGAGCGAGAGACGCTTCGTGAGGTATTACAACGGGTAGGGGCAGGATCTCGTCTTGCTAAAGAAAAAGCACATATTTTGGCTATTGAAGAGCAAACCCTATTAACGCAACGAAAAGCGGTTGAAGAGGGAGTCACACGTTTAACCAAACAACGCCAGATTATTACAGAGCGGGTTATTCAGTTACAGACTCAATTACAAGGATTAGAAGCGCCATCCCTAGAAATGCGAGAAAACTTAGAAGCATTATTGGCAAAACGAGTAATGGCTGAAGATGCTCTGAATCGATCTCGCGGTGAATTAGATGAGATAGAACAGGGGTTGCGAGCGCTTGAGAAACAACGCCATCTTTTAGAAGAAGAGGCAGAGGGAATAAGGCAGCAATTAGAAACCTGTCGTATGGAGTGGCAAGCCATTGAAGTTCGGTGCCAGACGGTACAAGAGAAAATTGTTGCAATGGGTAAGACCGTTGAGGAGCTGTTACAAACATTACCTGCAGGTGCTACAGAAGCGGTTTGGGCAGTAGAATTAGAGCAAGTGACTAAGCGTATTGATCGCTTAGGTGCCATTAATTTAGCGGCCATTGAAGAATTTCAAAGTGAATCCGAGCGTAAAGAATATCTAGATTTGCAACATAAAGATCTGATCGAAGCGCTTGAAACCTTAGAGGGCGCCATACGTAAAATTGATAAAGAAACTAGAGTTCGCTTTAAAGAAACTTTTGAAAAGGTAAATGCAGAATTTCAAGTGTTGTTCCCAGTGCTTTTTGGGGGCGGAGAAGCTTATTTGGAATTGGTGGGTGAAGATTTGTTAGAAGCAGGCGTTAGTGTTATGGCAAGACCTCCAGGAAAGCGTAACAGCTCTATTCATCTTTTATCGGGCGGTGAAAAAGCACTAACGGCAGTTGCTATGGTTTTTGCGATATTTCAGTTAAACCCTGCGCCATTTTGTATCTTGGATGAGGTGGATGCACCTTTAGATGACGCTAATGTGGGTCGTTTTTGTGAATTGGTGAAAAAATTATCGCAAACGGTACAATTTATTTTTGTGACGCATAATAAATTGGCCATGGAAATAGCTCACCATTTGGTGGGGGTTACCATGAAAGAACCAGGGGTGTCTCGATTGGTATCGGTGGATGTTCAAGAAGCTGCCGCGTTGGTTGCAAGTTAGGTTGGAGGAAAGTTTATGGAAACCGGACTCAGAGTACTATTGTTGTTAATTGGCATGGCCATTGTTGCAGGTATTATTTGGGATTTTAGACGAAATGCTGCAAAAAAGAGCAACAAAATTAAAAGTAGAGACCGTGAAAGATCGGTTTTAGAGAGCGTTGAAGAGTTTTCTTTAGAGATGCCATTAGATATTCCTTACGAGGATAGCTTTATACAGCCTGGTCCTGTTGTGACAAAACCGGTTCATAAGCCTTTTGGCAATAAACTCTCTAAAACAGTATTTGTTAAAGAACCTGTATCTCCTGTTGTTGAGGATATTCTTCTTATCCATATTATGGCAAGACGTCCCCAGCTCTTTTCAGGTGCAAAATTGATAGAAGCATTTAACGAAGTTCATCTTTTTTATAATGATTCTCAGATTTTTGAACGCTACGAAAATATTGATGGAACAGGTAATCCGATTTTCAGCTTGGTTTCAGCCGTTGAGCCTGGGATTTTTGAGCTTTCAAAAATTGAGACCTTTCACACGCCGGGAGTCACGCTCTTTTTTAGAGTAACAAGACCGAATCAATCCGTAGCAGCATTTGAACTTATGTTACGCACGGCGAAAATTTTAGCCTCGCGTTTAGATGCAGAACTGAAGGATGAAAAGCATAAACTGTTGACCAGCGAAACCATAGAGCGTTATCGCGATCGCGCCAGGCAACAACCCTTAGGATTTTCTTCTAGAACATCTGAACACATGTAATTTTTTTTCATCTTATCTTCTTCATTCTAATCCTTTCTCCCCTACGGGGAGAAGGTGTCCCACAGCAACGTCTACATATATGTAACCCTTCTCCCCTACGGGGAGAAGATGGTTCGCAGCGACGTCTACATATATGTAACCCTTCTCCCCTTGGGGGAGAAGGTGCCCGTAGGGCGGATGAGGGGGAAATTTCCTTGCTGCAGATCAATGCATAATCTGTGTTTTGGTCATACCATGTCCATTTTTGTAATGTAGCTCTTCAATGACAACACCTTTTTCCAAAGCGAGTTTTAGGCCTTCATCAGCAAAGGTTTTATTGGCACAAATCATTCTAAGGTGAAAACGATCTTTGTATTTCTCTTGAAAAACTATTAAGGCATTTAGACCCCCCTCGCCCAAAAAAAGCAGGGTACCATCATGTGTACGTACACAATGTAATAGAGATTTAGAATTTAAATTCCGTTCACAAAACTTATTCCACTCCATTTGGGTGAGGGTTCTTCCAACCGGAACTACTTCCATATCGTATGGGATGGGATGTTTGATGTGATGACGCGTATTGATGTGTTGGGATCTTCGAGTATCTTTATGTTTTATTGTTGTGTTCGTCATGGTACGACCCTCCTATTGTTATTACAAAACTTCCCAATTTGTTTCCAATTTGAGTAATTTATGTTTTGTTAGACGCCAAGGGCTAGACCGAAGTTCATTTTATTATTGATGATAGGCCTTGTAGGGGAGTATCTACACTCTTCTGTCATCCTTGCTGTACTTCTTGTTAT
>JBEICO010000060.1:0-7996 GCA_040383965.1 Francisellaceae bacterium | reverse complement strand
AATGTACGATTTGGTTAATGCTATTGAAGAGTACCCCCAATTTTTGCCTTGGTGTCCCTCTACGACAGTATTAAGCCGTAAAGCTGAAGAAGTTCGAGCCTGTATTCAAATTGCTAAGGGTGGCGTGCAACACACCTTCACGACAGTGAATCGATTACAGCAGAACAAGTTAATAGAAATGAGGTTATTAGAAGGCCCATTTCGGCACCTAGAAGGGAATTGGCGATTTGAGCCTGTTGTAGGAGGGTGCCAAGTGAGTTTCGATTTAAGCTTTGAATTTTCAAATAAGTTTCTTGCCTTAACTGCTAGCCCTATTTTGCAAAAAATTGCAGGATCTTTTATTGATGCCTTTATGGCTCGGGCGGGTGAACGCTATGCAGATCCGGGTTGAAGTTGCCTATGCAGCAGAAAAAGAATTATTCCTTATCTCTCTTTTAGTCAAGAAGGAAACTATTGTGATGGAGGCAATTGCTTTGTCTGGGATCTTGGAACTAGAACTTTTAAAGACAGGAGAAATAAACACTCTAAAAGATCGAATTGGCATTTTTGGAAAAATAGTTAGTTTAAAAACTGTTTTGAAGGATGGGGATCGTGTCGAAATCTACCAAGATTTGATCCAAGATCCTAAAGAAGCCAGAAGGATAAAGGCAGGAATAACGAAAAAACTTCAAAAAAATCAGCAAGCCTCCTCTTCTAAGAAACGTTGAACTTTGTTGTTTTTAAAGATTATAGAAAGACGCTTTTCAACGATTGGATCACCATTTCCAGGTTTTAAATAATAATAATAATCCCAACGTTCTTGTTCAAAAAAGTGGGTTAAGGCAGGAGTACCTAAATGTTCGCGTACGGCTTCTTTGCTTAAACCAATCTTTAAACTTTTAATCATTTCCGGGGTAATATAGTTACCTTGGCGCACATCCATCCTATAGATCCTGGGGGGGAAGGTGCAGGCGGTTAAACTAAGCCAAGCAACACTAAGGGATGTCAAGATCAGAACACGAAATAAAAAAATCATTGTTAGTTAAACCTCTAATTCCTTAAGCCAAAATATTTTTCTGAAGAGTTCTGGAACATCATAGCGGATCGTGGCAATATCTGAAAGGCTATAGGGGGGTGTTTTTGGGAAATCGCGAATTAAAAAAAGCAGGTCTTAAAATTACAGGACCAAGAACAAAGATCGTACAGATCCTGGAAAATTCTGAGGGACGCCATGTAAGCGCTGAAGATATCTATAAAGTTCTGATAGAGATGGGAGATGACGTAGGGTTAGCGACTGTTTATCGGGTTTTGACGCAATTTGAATCGGCTGGGTTGGTGATACGCCATCATTTTGAGTCTGGACATTCTGTATTTGAATTGGATGATGGTAAACACCATGATCATCTCGTTTGTGTGATGTGTGGTCAAATCATTGAATTTGTGGATCCCATTATTGAAACACAACAGTTAGCGATTGCTTCAAAAATGAAATTTAAAATGACAGATCATGCACTCTATATTTATGGGGCTTGTGAGAATTGTCATTAAAGAGTTGCAATGGCTTTTATTCTTTGCGTTAGTATCAGTCTTGCTAGCAATAAAGCACTTAATGAGAAAAAGCCGCTTAACACGAAAACGCTTGAAAAATGCGTATTAGCAAGATACCCACAAATAAACGAAGCTATCATCGTAGAAAAACCACTAATAATATAAAAAAGCCCAATAGCGGTGCCATAATTCTCTTTACTAATGGATTGGAATACCAATGAAGAAAAAACGATTTGCGCACCGGTTCGTTGAATACCCCAAGTGATAAGCCCTATTATGGCAAAAAACCAGGGGAACGATTCAATTTGATAAAAGCTTAGATTAAATAATACCAATGCGCCTAGGGTGATATAAAGCACACGTTTTGAATTGCCGTGATCAATTTGACTGCCTAAAAATGGGGAAGTTACTAGCATGGTGAAATTAAAAATGGCAATGGTAGATAAGTAAAATGATTCTGGAAACCCTTTTTGTTTTAAATAAATCATCAGCAAACCATCATTAAATCGTCCTAGAAAGAATAAAAAGGCGAGCAATAAAATGGGGGAGATCTTTCTGAAGACAGACTGCAATTCTCGAAGTGAAAATTGGGTATTGTTAACGGAAGTTCCATTTAAAAAGAAGGAGCATATAAAAGTAGGGGCTACCAGTAGGAAACAAAGCATCACAAAAAAATTAATGTGATCTTTAAGATTTCCCATGAAATAGACTGAAATACTAACAATTAAAGGGCCAAGGACGCATCCAAACGTTTTGGAAACACTAAGAAGTGCTAGAGCAAACCCCTTTCTTTTGGTATTTTCTGCTACAAAAGCATCTCTTGGTGAAGCGAAACTGCCATTTGACATCCTTTCCAATATCTTGGAACACATCACTGTCCAAGCGCTCGGGATCAACAACAACGATTTAGCGAAAAACGCTAATAGAGTAGGGTAGATAAAGATATGGCGTTTGTTTTGAGACTTGTCGAATAAAATACCATTTGTCAGACGTAAAACATTGGAAAGAAATTCGGTTGTCCCTTCCATAATACCTAAAACGATTAAGGATAGCCCTAAGGAATCGGTGACTAAAATAGGCATAATGGTCATTCCAATGGTAGTGGATATAGCCATTAAGAAATTCATTAATAATATAATAATGATTTTGTTATGTTGCCAAATACGCATGCGATATCATATCACAAAATTAAACAGGCTCTAGCATTTCTTTTGCATGCATCAAGGCATGCTGGGTAATTAGCGATCCCCCTAGCATTCGTGCCAATTCATGGACACGCTGCTCTCTTTCTAGCGAATATATTATGGTGGTAGTACTCTCTTTGGTTTGTTGCTTTTCAACCTTATAATGATGGTGCCCCATGGCAGCAATTTGAGGTAAATGGGTGACACAAAGAACTTGGGTATCACTGGCTAAAGTTTTTAACAATTTACCTACGGTTTCTGCGGTTTTTCCGCTAATCCCTGCATCTACTTCATCAAAAATAAGGGTAGGGATGGTCATTTTCTCAGATGTGATCACTTGAATAGCAAGGCTTATTCGTGATAATTCCCCTCCCGATGCAATTTTTCTTAAGGGTTGAAGGGATAGACCTGGATTCGTGGATACCAAAAATTCGAGTTCATCAATACCGTGTAGGCTCATCGAATCATATTTCTTAGTTGTAAATTGAATGTTAAATTCTGCATGAGGCATTTCTAAAGTTTTGAGTGTTTGAATAATTTGAATTTCCAGCTTTTTGGCTGTTTTCTGACGCTTCATGCTTAAGGCATGGGCGGAAGTTTTATATTGAGTTTCTGCAAGGTTGATTTGCTCTTTTATGTGTTCTAGGTGAACTTGTAAATTTTGAAGTATCCCGATATCTTTTTCTAATTGTTTTGTCATTTCAATTAGCAGTTCGGGTTGGGTTCGATATTTTCTGGCTAACGCATGAATTTGACTTAAGCGTTGTTCTATTGTATTTAGTCGCTCTGGATCAACGGCTAGTTTATCTCGAAATTGCATGAGTTCAGCAACGGCTTCTTCGCACAATATGGCAGCACTTTGCAGAGTTCGGTGACAATCGTTGAGTTTGGATGTGTTCGTTTTTAAATGAGCGATATGGTTTAAAGCAAGATAAATAGCCGTTAAAGCATCTACTGCATCTCCATTATTGAGAGAAACAAGAGCTTTATCGCAAGAATGCATCCATTCTACAGCATGCGCTAATTCTTTATGTTCTGTCTCGAGTGAGATCAATTCGTTATCCATTAAGTTCAAAGCTTGGAGCTCTTCACTTTGATAGTGTAACAAGGCTAATTTATCCGGTTGTCCTTGCAGTTCTAGCAACTCTTGATATTCTTTGCGAAGGTGTTGTAATTGTAAGAAGTCTCTACGAACTTGTTCAATGAGTTCAGGGTGGTTGCCAAATTCATCTAGTAATCTTCTTTGGTGTTCCGGTTTTAATAGAGATTGATGTTGGTGTTGTCCATGGATATCGAGCAATTGCTCTCCCAATTCACGAACCTGAGACAAGGTGACACTTTTGCCATTAATAAAAGCACGCGATCGTCCATCTGCTGTTAAAATACGACGAATAATACATTCATCTTCTGCATCCAAAGAATGCTCTTTCAGCCAAAGAGTAGATTTGGGAAGTTTTTCCAAGTCAAAGATAGCCGAAATTTCTGCTTGGGTAGCGCCTTGCCTGATAACAGTACTATCTGCTCGTTCTCCAAGTGCCAATTGAAGCGCATCAATTAAAATAGATTTCCCAGCGCCAGTTTCACCGGTTAATACGGTCATCCCAGCCTTAAACTCAAGCTCTAGGGCTTCTACCACTGCAAACTGTCGGATAGATAAATGGGTTAACATTTCATTATTTCCCCAAACTTTGCTGGGTACTCCAGCCTAATTTTTCACGCAGCACTGTAAAATACTCGTGGTGGGTGGGGTGTATTAAAGTAAGCTCAAATTCGTGTTTATGAATAGAGATTTGATCGCCAGGTTCTAAATCTATATGCACTTGGCCATCCAGACTTAATTTAGGGCGAATAGCATTTGTAGGTGTTACCGTGAGTTTAATCTGACTTAAGCTATCAACTACGATGGGACGGCTGCTTAAGGTATGGGGACAAAGGGGCACTAAAGTAATTGCATTTAAAGTAGGATACAAAATGGGTCCTCCAGCAGAAAGAGCATAGGCTGTTGATCCTGTTGGAGTTGCAATAATAATGCCATCCGCTTGTTGGCGTAATACAAAGTGCGTATTAATGCTTACTTCAAAATCGAGCATTCTCGCGATATTTCCACTGTAAAGAACAATATCATTTAAAGCGGTTGCTTTTTGCAATACTTGATTTTGTCGTTCTACCGTTGCATTTAATAAAAACCGTTTTTCTTCTGTGTATTGGCCTTCTAAAATAGGTCCTAGTTCTTGTTCTAATTCTTGTGGCAAAACATCGGCGAGAAATCCAAGTTTGCCGCGGTTAATACCTAAAATAGGGGTTTGGGAAGCTACAACGGACCGTGCTGCATTTAGCAGGCTACCGTCTCCGCCGACGACAATGACTAAATCACAATGCTTGCCAAGATCAACTTGCTCTACGATCTGGAATTTAGGATGACTTAACAATCCGGCACTTTTAGCTTCAAGAATAATTGTGTGGCCACGGTTATTTAAAAAATGGATCAACTTTTCAAAAGTATCGAGAACACTATTGTTATTATGTTTAACAAACAATCCAATTTTAGCAAAGCGACTTGCCATACAATAAGATACCTTTAGGAGAAAATGCTTCTACACATTGTAGTCTTCCGATTTAGCCTAAAGCAATGCTAGTTTTACTTTAGATTAAGCTGTGAAAGCTTTCTAAATCTTTCTGTGAGCCAATATACTTTAGCAACTCAGGCATCCAAAGCTTACTTTAAACTATATCCCAGCGAAGGTAAGGGTAACGATTCTAGCGACTGAGTTTCAGGATGGTTGAGTTGGGATCTTATGGGAATTGTTAATGTTGCAGAAGACATCGGAGCACTCTTCTTATTAACCGCGGAAAAATAATGTGTTATTAGATTTTTTTGCTGTTGAGCACCATGCCATTCAATTTGAATTGTGGGCTCTTGTATGGGAAAATCAGACATCATTAATTTTTTTAATAATTTAAAATTAAGGGTTAAAATATCATGGAGGATAGCTTCAAGTGTACGGCATTCATCTGCAGAAAATTCCCCACGGCCATTAGGGGTATTATAGGAGTTAGGTGCCAAAACATCCTCTATTTTATCTCGTAAATACGGATTTAACGTAAGTTCTTTGTCCGTATTAAATTTTGAGAGCAAAGAACGAATTGTCTCATATAAAAATCCTGGAAATGTCTTAGAGTTAAAAGTCTTACGAGGTAATCTTACGTTGTCGCAAAAAGAAAATTGGCATTCCGAAGGAAGTTGTTTGAAAAATGTTAATGCATTTGTAATCATTGTCTTATTAACAACTAGTGAACGATACATTATTTGCTCGTGCTCGTTAAATAAAACTATGATTTCCGGTGTCAGGTTCTGTTTGATGAAGAACTCAATAACAAGCTTTTGATCAAGACCATTTTCAAGTAGAATTATAATGATTTGTTTGCATCTTTCTACAGCTTTCCGATCACCATTCTTAATGGCGTCAGTCATTATAAGTTGTAAGTGGTAAAAATTTTCCTCTAAAGTTTCCCTATTTAGAACAATTTGTTCTAAATCAAGTAAATGCTCTACCACCAGAGGTTGACCGTTTTTAAAGGCGACAGTGAGTGGCTTTTCACCTATAAACCACCCATAAAGATTCGGGGGGCAGCAAGAGTTTAAGGTTGCAATGTGCTTTTCTAATAGTTTTATAACATAAACATGACCATTTTCAGCAGCAATACAGGCCGCTGTTATAAGGATAGCATCTTTATTAATTTGTATAGTGGTGGTTGGATTGCCTGTGATGATTGGTGCAGCCATTAATTCATCTAGTAAGAATTGTACAGCATATACTTTTCCTGAAGCACATGCAAACCATAAAGGTAAGCACGTGTTAACATTGCTATAGCTTATGGCATTTAAATTTATACCACGACTTTTTAAATATTCTAATATTTCAACGTGGCCTCCTAAAGCGGCAAGAGCAACCTCGGATAACGGTAAACCTGACATCTGCATAGGGAGATTTTGAAAGCTCACATTACATTTTTCAATAAGGAATTTCACGGTATCCAATTGTCCACTACCACAAGCAACCATTAATGGGGTTAATTTTTCAAAAGGTTCATTAGCTAAACCGTTAAAGTCGCAACCTTCTTTATATAAAATTTCTAAAGTTTCAATATCACCTCTTTGAGCTGCAAAACAAACCCCAGTCGACGTACCACCATTTATAGTAGGAAACGCGCTTTCGTCGTTTCGAATCAAGCCAATACGCTTGGCTACATCTTTACCATTTACACAGGTTTCCAGGAAAGTATTGTAAGCTTGGCTTAGAGGTGCTGGATCCAAACGGTAATCTTGCAGCTTTAATAACTCAAGTTGGGATGTTGAATTTAACAAGGTTTGAAATGCAACGATGTATTTCCATACGGAGATATCGTTTATAAGGTAACTAGAAGAGCCTGTGAGGAATGCTTTTTGTATAAATTTTAAGATAATATATTTATTGGTTAAGTTTTGATGCAAACAGGCTGCATTGAATATGGAATTAGTTAGAAAGTATGAGTGGCTAGAGTGAACTGCTGTAAATACACGTTCACAAACAAACTTAAAAGTTACTGGCCGTGCTTTTTGGAGAGCAAACTCCAATATGTGAGCAAACTTCTCCTTATTCTCGACATTAATTAATGATTCAATTTTTGAGATATCATTATTAATAATTGCGCTTTGGATTTGTCTTTTTGCATCTACTGATGAAAACATGGGTATTCTCCATATGGATCATTTAGTGTAGGTATGTTGTCTTAAAAATGGAATGTTAACCTACTTAATGTTTTATGTCAATAGACTTAGACTTAAAATTTGAATATTTACGTATAATTTGGCTTTAAAGATTTCGGGTCTTATTAGCATCCTTATGATTTTGATTTTAATTCCAAATTACACAAAATTTACTCTTAAGTTAACTTAAATGATATTATGAGCATTCAAAATAGGATTAATTCATGATACCTGAACGTTCACGTACTTTATTAAAGGCGTTGATAGAGCGCTATATTGTTGAAGGGCAGCCCGTAGGGTCTAAAACCCTGGCGAGTGATGCTGCTATTGCCTTAAGTCCTGCCACCATCCGAAATATTATGTCGGATCTGGAAGAAAAGGGCTTTTTGGCTTCACCCCATACTTCAGCTGGACGTGTACCTACGCTTCAAGGATTAAAGTTTTTTGTAGATAGCTTACTAACAACTCATCCGTTAGCACCTCATGAAGAAAAAGCCGTGCGAGAGCATTTAGATCCTTCGGGAAGTCGGGAAGGCTT
>JBEICO010000059.1:0-8081 GCA_040383965.1 Francisellaceae bacterium | reverse complement strand
TTCTGATTTCTTTCAGTTGTTCTTTCAATTTGCTTCTGAATGAAATTACTAAAATCATCCGTTAAGAGATTGTAGGTACTTAATCCATCTTTCAGCTGTTTCCAACCTTGAGTGGAATCGGGATCATCACGCCATCTATGATTTAAATCTGCTACGGTTTGTTCCAAAGGAGCACTACTGCCAACTTTATTCAGTTCTGCCAGCTTCTCAACAAAAAATGCAAAACTTGTGGTGGGTGATACTAACTCTTTTGATCTTTCTTTCAAATCCACCAATCCTAAAAAATCAGCTTGGGTACCCTTAAGATTAATGAAGTTTCCATATTGTGTCATCATAGCCTTCATCTCCTTCAAACTTTAAACCAATCCCACATTAACTTAACTTCAAATCTTCGTCTACCTTTCCTGTTAAGGGCTGGTACAGAGACCAGCCCTACAAAGTGAACTCATGGGCTCCTTATACTACTCCCCTTCTGCCTCCTGCTTTTGCGTACAATTCAGCCAATTTCATTTCACGAGCTTCTTTTTCTTTTTGTACTCTATCCAATCTCGCTTTTTCAGCAGTAGCTGCAGCCAATGTTGGCTCAAATTCAGGTTTATAAGCATTAAACATTCCAGTTAGCGATTGTGCGGTACCATCTCCTAAAGTGGCAGCTACAGCATCCTTTCTTCCAACCACAATTCGAGTTGCTCTTAATTCAGCATCCGTTTGATTCCACGCTGCTTGAACTACACCCAGTCGTGTATTTAAGGCAGCACAAACTGGTAATCTACGAAGTTCTGCCAAGTCAGCTTCTTCTTTAACGTGAACCTGTGCTAATTTTTCTGCCTTTTCATGTGCCACTAAGACATCCCTCATTCTTGTGGATACCGTTGTATACATCGTAAACCGCTCCATAAGGTTTCGCGTTTTTTCTTCAGGTTTTGAATAAGCAAGCACTGGGTTTTCTAAATCCTGTACAAGTTTAATATATATATTTAATAATTGTTGACCTTGCGCTCCTGTAGGATTTCTTCTCTCCATAGCACGTAGTTCCTGAATAAGTCTTCTTTCTGCACCTTTCAACCATTCATCCGCTTCGTCAAGACGACCTGCGTCTACCAAGCTGGAGAATGCTTGTTGCCATACTTCTGGTGAATTAGGATTAGCACGCCAAGCTTTATTCAAGGCTGGATCATCGATTTGGCTGCTTAATTTAGCAAACTTTTCATAAGCTAAGCCAAGTTCAGGATCTTTTTCAGAAATTTCAGCAATTTCTTCAGCATCAATTTCAGATCCTTGAGATTGATGACCCTGCTTAAATTGCTTACCCATTTCTTTAAGAAGCGGAACCATTGAAAATATCCCACCAATAATTTTTACCAAAAATTGGGTAAGCATTCCAAAAATGCTATCTTTACCACCCGGCATAAAGTCAGTGAAAGTTCCCATGAGCTTTTCAATCATGGTTTGCATATTTTGTTCTTGTGTAGCGGATTTCCCAGATTTTTCCTCGGATTTAGCAAACAAGGATGCCACGTTAATTTTTGGATTTGGTTTTCCTGCCGCGACTGCTTTTTCATATTCTATTTTAGCATCGAGCAATTGCGCAGTAACCATAGCATGTTCTGTATCATAGTCATAAAATTTGCGGCCAGCTTTATAGGACTCATTATGAGTATCCGCAATATCAGAAGTAGTAACCACTCTTCCCCATTGATTACCTTCAAACCATAATTGAAGAGTTGCTTTCGTAAAGGCAACTTGATTAGGAGTTCTATGATGGTAGCCCACAACATCAAGTCCAGGTTTATGAGCTTTCTTTGCTTCAGAATGTAAATGCATGCCAGCATCAACGAGTTGTTTAATTTCTCGTTCTACCCTTATTTTCAAATCCTTTTCTAGAGCTTCTAATTTCGCGTTTTCTGCTATGATTGCTGTGCCTGCTAGTCTTGCTGCTCTTGCGGCAACAAAATTAAAAGCTGGACCTCCTATAGAATATTGAGCTTCAATTTCGGCTGTCTTTGCCAGTTCTATTCTTGCCTCTTCTTGTTCTCGTATTCCCTTTTCTAATAATCTTTTCGTTTCTTCATCTGTGGAATACGCTTCAACTTTAATTTCAAATTGATTTGCAACGCCTCTAACGTCGTCAGCACTTAAATCTCCCCATGCACCTCTTTCTTTGATTCTTTTTGCATGAGTAACAGCCATCCGTCTTAAAACAGGCCCCAAAACAACTTCGCGTTGTACAGGAGTAAGATCTTTTAAAAGGGCTTTTAATTGTCCTAAAGTAATATCATAACCATGTTCTACTTTAAATACTGAAGGAAGTCTGCCGGCACCACGAGTACCTGCAACAGCATCCATATTTTCATATAATACGTGTACTAACGCGTTTAAACCGCCATTATTTTGATATTGGGTTGTTTTTGCGACTTCTACTTCTGTACCTTTATGAACAGCAAACATAGCGTCTCTCTCCTCTTTTAAGCCCTAAACCGGGTAAATACATTCTTATTTATTAAAACAAGCTCTATTAGAACATAACCAAAATGTAAGGTCAACAACTAAAGCGTTTGTAAGTACACTCAATATCTACCAAATTATCATAATTTTAAAGTTAAGGTGGTATTACGCCGACAGAGTGATATAGAGAACGCGACACGAGGGGACTATGGAAACTAAAGACTACGCTTACCCTGAACCCAAAAGCCTTACTCACTTAGACTATTCTAGGGATACAACCGATATTTATCTAAAGGAAATTGGCCTCGCCCCCCTATTAACCAAACAAGAAGAAGTGCATTACGGTCGGCTCGTTCGACAAGGGGATGCCGTCGCTCGAAAACGTATGATCGAAAGTAATTTAAGGCTAGTGGTTAAAATTGCGAGACGTTATGTTCGCAGCGGCTTAGATATCCTAGATTTGATTGAGGAAGGCAATATTGGCTTGATGCGAGCTGTTGAAAAATACGATCCCGAACGGGGCTTTCGATTTTCCACCTATAGTGCTTGGTGGATCCAGCAGACCATTGAACGAGCCATTATGTGCCAAACTAGAACCATTCGCTTACCTGTTCATATGGTCAAACGATTAAATAAAGTCCTAAGAACCAGCCGTAATTTAGCTAAAAATTTAGACCATGAGCCAACCACCGAGGAAATTGCGATTGCTTGGGGTAAAACCTCGGAAGAAGTTGAAAAAATGATGGCGCTAAATGAACGAGTCGTCTCAATTGATACACCTATTTCAGATGAAATGAATAAGCCTATCTTAGATACCATCGATAACGAGCGGAATGATCCACTGGAGTTTTTGAATCAAGATAAATTAAAGCAAAATCTTGAGAATTGGCTTTCAAACTTAAATTGTAAACAAAGGGCTGTGGTAGAACGTCGCTTTGGCCTAAATGGGTCTGAGCCTTTAACCTTAGACCAAACAGGCATTGAAATTGGACTAACTCGGGAAAGAGTCCGCCAACTTCAAAGCGAGGCCTTAAAACTGCTACGCATTCAAATCGAAAGCCAAGGCAATAATCTAGCTTCTCTTTTAATTTAAACAACATTTGTTCTTCTTCATTAGCAGAGAGCTTGCTACCAAAGTAGCTTCTGTGTCAGTATCTTTATAAAATCTAAAGGAAATTTCTATGTATCTGGAAAGCGCTGGCATCTCTCTTGAAACCCTGGGTTTAATTTTAGGCGCCTTGGTTTTTATGACCCTACAATGCGGCATTTTGCTGTGGTTTAGTCAACTTAACACCAAAGCTCAACAAGGGTTAAAAGATAATATTATTGATCGCCTTACTCAGCTTACACAAACGCTAGAACATCGTTTAAATGAAAATTTATTACACCAAAGCAGAGAATCGACCGTTATTCAAAAAATGGTTCAGGATCAATTAAAAGAAATAAGTTTTCATGTTGAAAAACGCTTAAGTGACGGATTTGATAAAACCACCGCAACCTTTACGGATATTGTGAAAAGACTTGCCTTAATTGATGATGCTCAAAAAAAATTAACGGATCTTTCCTCGAACGTCGTGAGTTTACAAGAAATCTTAATAGACAAGCGTTCAAGAGGTGCATTTGGAGAAGTTCAACTCAAAAATTTGGTACAAAATATGTTACCTAAAGATAATTGCGCTTTTCAATTTACTTTAAGTAACGGTCTTCGAGCAGATTGCATTTTATTCTTACCTGAGCCTACGGGTCATATTGTGATTGACTCCAAATTTCCTTTGGAAAATTTTCAAATCATGACCGATTATGATGCATCAGGATCCGACAGAAAAAAAGCACAGCAAATTTTTAAGCAAGATATCAAAAAACATATTACAGATATTGCGAGCAAATATATCATTCCAGGAGAAACTTCTGATGGGGCTGTGATGTTTATTCCAGCGGAAGCCGTGTTTGCAGAAATTCACGGCCATTTTCCGGATTTGGTTGAATTCGCGCACCGCGCCAATGTTTGGCTTGCCTCTCCCACAACCTTAATGGCGGTGTTAACCACAGCTAGAGCTATTCTAAAAGACTTTGCTACTAAACAACATATTCATGTGATCCAAGAACATCTGCGATATCTCGCCCAAGATTTCGAACGTTTTGAACTTCGTATGGACAATCTTGCTAAACATATTGATCAGGCGCATCGGGATGTTCAGCAAGTCCACACATCCGCCAAAAAAATCACTTCGCGTTTTGTCCAAATCGAAAAGGGAGAGCTTACCACTACTCCAATTGCACTGGTCTCTGAATAACCTAGCCATTTGATTAAAGAGCTATAGCCCTCAGGGAAATATTTTTGCTAAGGGAGCTCTGTTTGAGCGCAGCGAGTTAGCTCCCGAAAGCAAAAAAACTTTTCCTGAGGGCTATGTTAATGGCGCTTTATAGCCAATTGCACTAAATTTAAAGGAGTCTATAGAGTGCAATGGAATGTTTTCAAAAATATCAAATTTGATTTCAGGCGCATTTATTCGATGGTTAAACCAAGAACGCCCCTATGAGGGGATCCCTCTTTGTGATTTTGAGCGGATCCTATATGAGGTGCGGCCTTGTGACGTGCTATTAATAGAGGGACGTAGCAGGGTTAGCGATAGTATCCGGGCCTTTACCCAAAGTTCTTGGTCTCATGCTGCCTTATATATCGGGCATTTACACGATATTGAAGATCCCGATATTCAAGGGCTCCTTGCTAAACATTACCAGGGGCCTCCCAACAAACAGTTAGTTATTGAAGGGATCATGGGTAAAGGAACCATTATAAGTCCCTTGTCCAACTATAAAAAAGACCATATTCGACTCTGTAGACCCAAAGGGATCTCTAGAATAGATGCGCAGCAAGTCATTTCATATGCGATTAAAAAATTGGGAACTCCCTACGATGTGAGACAAATTTTTGATTTAGCACGATTTATGCTGCCTTGGACTTTTATGCCCCGACAACTTCGTTCTAAATTATTTGAATTTCAAGCCGCTGAAAGCACCAAAACTGTTTGCTCTTCTATGATTGCAGAAGCCTTTGCTTCTGTAGAGTTTCCCATTTTACCTCTGGTTAAACAACATGCCGAACAAGGCATTGAATTAATCAATCGAAACCCTAAACTCTTTACCCCAAGAGACTTCGACTACTCACCCTATTTTGACATTATTAAATATCCCTTTGTAGAATTTGCCGATTACGCCATGTATCGAAAATTACCCTGGAATCGGCAGGGTTTGGTTAGCCATGATGAAGTGGGGGTGAAAACCATTCTTGCGCCTTCTACTCTAGCGCCATCTACAGAAGAAATTGAACCTGAAAAAATCAAAAAGAAAAAAACAGGCGCTTTAAAGCGATTAAAAGATCATTTAAGCCATTCTAAAACTGAAAAAGAAGAATTACCCCCCGAATCAG
Source organism: Francisellaceae bacterium (assembly GCA_040383965.1). GTDB lineage: Bacteria > Pseudomonadota > Gammaproteobacteria > UBA6186 > Azoamicaceae > CADEGZ01. Next base: position 2,206 of record JBEICO010000059.1, on the reverse strand, counting down.
ATTAAACCCCCATCCTTTTCGAAGCAACTTTCATTTCTTCACAGGCAATTGCTAGCGCGAATTTATGATCGTCAGAAATTTGTTGTTGTTCTGCAACAGATAATTTTCCAATTCGAACTTTTTCATTTTGTAAAGTTGCCTCTACTTCGCTTGGGGTTGGATGTTGACGAATACTAGCAGCAATAGCATGTTGATGGTTAATGACTTGTGCTTCATTCGTTACAGCACGGAATTTATAACTTGTAAATTGAGGAGATACAATTGTAGAGCTAACGGAAGGCAACTCGGGTTTCACAATGGTTTGTAAAGCTTGCGCGAATGCATTAAATAAGCAATTACCATCTCCTTTAGTATTAGTATTAACATACCAATGAGCATTATCAGCATTATACAAATGCACGGTAGGGGCTTTGTCATCTGAAGCGCGATATAAGCAAATGGGATTTTGCTGAACACCGCTTTTAACGGGGGTAACCACAACATGACATCCCATTGCTTCACCAAGGGCAGATGCTTCGATGTATGTTCCCCAGGTACCAGTCTGGGATTGAACCCTTAAGAAATCTTGATAGTGACCCATACCACTGGCTAAGTATTCACCCCTGAAGCCTTTAGCAACAACACCATCTGCAGTTGCAAGATGCTGAATAGCTTTTTGGCGCAATGTAGGTGCTAATTCATTTTGGACCCTATTTTGAGAATATGTGAACGCTATTTCGTTAATGCCTAATGATTTTTTGAGTCTTGCCAGAACCGACATTGTTATAACCCTCTTTATATTTCTAAACATGTAACAAACAGCTTGAATTTTACCACAAGCTTAACTAAAACTTCAACTGTAATCTCATGTATTCGGTGTAATTACATTTCAGATCAAAGAATCCATTATTTTCCGAACTTCCTGAATTCGGGTTTTAGGATCACTGAGATCACGTTGAAAACGCAGTTTTTGTGAACCCTCTAAACGATATAGTTTAGGGCTTTGTTGGATCATTTGGATAATTTTACTGGGATCAATTTTAGGAGTAGTCCCAAATTCAAAGCGTCCTCCTTTAGCCCCTGCTTCTATTTTACAGATCCCCAATGCTTCAGCTTGAAATTTAAGCTCTGTCACTTTAAGTAGATTTTGAGTTTGCATGGGCAAAACCCCAAATCTATCAATCATTTCAACCGATAAATCCTCTAAGGCTTCTTTGGATTTACAACTCGAAAGCCTTTTATACAAAACTAACCGAGTGTGAACATCTGGAATATAGGATTCTGGGATCAAAGCAGGAATTTGCAAATCAATATCCACTCCTCTTTTAAAGGTAATACCCAGATCTAAACTACCCCCTGCTTTCAGAGTTTTCACCGCTTCATCTAAAAGCTCATGGTATAATTGAAATCCTATCGATTGAATATTGCCGCTTTGCGAATCTCCTAATAATTCTCCAGCACCCCTGATCTCCAAATCATGAGTTGCCAGAGTGAAACCACTTCCTAATTCTTCCATCATCGATAAGGCTTCTAAACGCTTTGACGCATCTTTGGTAATTTTGGCTTTAGGAGGAATTAAACAGAAAGCATATGCTTGATGGTGCGAACGACCCACTCGCCCTCTTAATTGATGTAACTGGGATAACCCAAATTTATCAGCTCTATCGATAATTATGGTATTGGCTGTGGGTATATCAATACCCGTTTCTATAATGGTGGTACAGATCAACACATTGTACTTTCTATGATAAAAATCTGCCATCACCTGCTCTAGTTCCCGTTCAGGCATTTGTCCATGTGCAATCGCGATACGAGCTGTAGGGACTAATTTTTCTAATTCAACCGCTTCTCTTTCGATGGTTTCTACTGCATTATGTAAAAAATAGACTTGCCCACCTCGATAATGCTCTCTCAAAATGGCTTCCGTAATTAAAGCAGAATGGCGCTCTCTAACAAAAGTCTTAATCGACAATCGTTTAAGAGGGGGAGTTGCAATAATAGAAAGATCTCGAACACCGGTTAACGCCATATTTAAAGTTCTAGGAATGGGCGTTGCGGTTAGGGTTAAAATATCTACTTCACTGCGCATTTTTTTAAAAGTTTCTTTTTGCTTTACCCCAAAGCGATGTTCTTCATCAATAATGAGTAAACCTAGTGTTTTGAAATGAATTTCATCTTGTAGAATTTTATGTGTTCCAATTAAGATATCGATCTTCCCTTCCTCTAC
>JBEICO010000058.1:0-8177 GCA_040383965.1 Francisellaceae bacterium | reverse complement strand
TGTCTCCGCCATGAACGGCCTGGGCGGGCTGAATCTGGCCGGTCACGGTCTGCCGCAGAATCAACTGGAAGCCTACAAGTGGTTCAACCTCGCGGCGGTGTCGGGCGAGCGGGAGTTCATCGCCAACCGCGACAAGGCCGCCGTCAACCTGACCCCGGCGCAACTGGCCGAGGGGCAACGGCTGGCCAGCGATTGGGCGCGGACGCATACCATCGACAAGGCCGCCACACGCTGACGGCCGCCGGCGCGTGCCGTTCGGCGGTATCCGTCGGGTCCGGCTCGCGCCAGGTCGACGTCGCGCGTCATTGATCAACCGGCCATCAAGCCGATACAATCAAGCCCCGCGCGCGGGTGTAGTTCAATGGTAGAACTTCGGCTTCCCAAGCCGATAGCGTGGGTTCGATTCCCATCACCCGCTCCAGCTGTGGGTTGACGGGTTCTAGGCGCGAGCTAGGCCCACATAGCTTAGTGGTAGAGCACTTCCTTGGTAAGGAAGAGGTCACCGGTTCAATCCCGGTTGTGGGCTCCAAATGTTAAGTCGATGAATGGTATCTCGGAGGATGTTTCATGGCAAAGAGTAAATTTGAACGAGATCTTCCCCATATTAACGTGGGAACGATTGGTCACGTTGATCATGGTAAAACGACGTTAACAGCGGCGTTAACCAAAGTATTGGCGAAGAAATTTGGTGGTGAATTTAAAGATTACAGCCAAATTGATGCGGCGCCAGAAGAACGTGCTCGAGGTATTACCATTGCGACGGCTCATGTGGAATATCGTTCAGCGGCGCGACATTATGCGCATGTGGATTGCCCAGGTCACGCGGATTATGTGAAGAACATGATTACGGGTGCGGCACAAATGGATGGCGCGATATTGGTGGTTTCTGCGGCCGATGGCCCGATGCCACAAACACGAGAACATATTTTATTGGCTCGCCAAGTTGGTGTTCCCTATATTGTGGTGTTCTTGAACAAAGCGGACATGGTAGATGACGCAGAGTTATTAGAATTGGTTGAAATGGAAGTACGAGACTTATTAACAAGCTATAACTTCCCTGGCGATAAAACGCCTGTTGTAACGGGTTCTGCGTTGAAAGCGTTGCAAGGGGATGAGAGTGATATTGGAGAAGGCGCTATTCTGAAGCTGGTTGAAGCAATGGATAGTTATTTCCCTATTCCAGAACGAGCAGTTGATATGCCGTTTTTATTACCGATTGAAGATGTATTTTCGATATCAGGTCGCGGAACTGTTGTGACAGGCCGAATCGAAAGAGGCATTGTGAAAGTAGGTGACGAATTAGAAATTGTGGGTTTAAAAGATACTCAGAAGACAATTTGTACTGGTGTTGAAATGTTCCGTAAATTGCTAGATCAAGGGCAAGCGGGCGACAACGTTGGGGTATTATTAAGAGGCACGAAACGTGAAGACGTAGAACGTGGACAAGTATTGTCTAAGCCAGGTTCTATCACGCCGCACACGCGATTTGAAGCGGAAGTGTATGTGTTGTCGAAAGAAGAAGGTGGACGTCATACGCCGTTTTTCAAAGGATATCGTCCGCAATTTTACTTTAGAACGACAGACGTAACGGGTGAAGTGATATTACCGGAAGGGGTAGAGATGGTGATGCCAGGCGATAACATCAAGATGGTGATCCATTTAATTGCGCCCATTGCGATGGAAGAAGGGGTTCGATTTGCGATTCGTGAAGGCGGCCGCACAGTGGGTGCTGGCGTTGTCTCTAAGGTGTTAGAGTAAGCGATTAGGCCAGTAGCTCAATTGGCAGAGCGGCGGTCTCCAAAACCGCAGGTTGGGGGTTCGATTCCCTCCTGGCCTGCCAGCAAAAGACTGGGATAAAGATAAATGGTAAGTCAAGTAGGACCCGATAATTCAAAGTTAACCGACAGGGTTTTGTGGGGCGTTGTTTTTACAATAGCCGCAAGTGCGATTGCCGGTTTTTATTACTTTGGGGAATATTCGCTTTTATTACGAATATTAGTATTGTTGGTCTGTGTTGGTGTTGTAGTTGGATTGGCTTTTAAGACATCATCCGGTCATGGTATTTGGGTGCAATGGTTAGAAGCGGTTCAAGAAGTTAGAAGAATGCATTGGCCTACTCGTCAGGAAACGGTGCAAACTACTTTTGCAGTGTTAGCGATGGTGGTTGTGATGGGGATTTTATTGTGGACCGCAGATTTTGTTCTGTTGCGAATGGTGAAATGGTTAACCGGCCATTGGGGAGTGTAGAGAAAATGGCAACGGCTAAACAACGGTGGTATGTTGTACATGCTTACTCAGGATTTGAGTTGCATGTTAAACGATCGCTGGAAGAACGAATTAAACTTTTAGGCCTAGAGCATAAGTTTGGAGATATTTTAGTTCCAACAGAAGAAGTTGTGGAAATTCGGTCTGGTCAAAAGCGTAAAAGCGAACGTAAATTTTTTCCAGGTTATGTGCTGGTTCGCATGGAAATGGATGAAGAGACTTGGCATTTGGTTCGGCATGTTCCTAAAGTATTAGGCTTTATTGGTGGAACCTCTGATCAGCCGGCTCCTATTTCCGATAAAGAAGCGGATAATATTTTGCAGCGGATCCAAGAAGGGGTTGATAAGCCTAAACCGAAAGTATTATTTGAACCGGGTGAAGTGATACGCGTTACCGAAGGACCTTTTGCCGATTTCAATGGCGTAGTTGAAGAAGTGAATTACGAGAAAAATCGATTACGTGTAGCGGTACTTATATTTGGGCGTTCCACGCCTGTAGATTTAGATTTCGGACAAGTTGAGAAGGCATAAACTGCCTCTCACAGTGTTTTAACGGGGAGCTTTTTTAAGCGTTTGTACCCAACATGAGGTGTAAAGATGGCAAGAAAAATTGATGCGTATATTAAACTGCAGGTCAAGGCAGGAGAGGCAAATCCTAGTCCTCCTGTGGGTCCTGCATTAGGGCAGCGTGGTGTTAACATTATGGAATTTTGTAAGGCGTTTAATGCGCAAACACAAAACCTAGAAAATGTTAAAAAGGGCACGCCTTTACCCGTAGTGATCACCGTTTACAATGATCGTAGTTTTACCTTTATTACAAAGACACCTCCTGCGTCGATATTATTAAGAGATGCAGCGAATATTGCTAAAGGGAGCAGTGTTCCGAATAAAGATAAGGTGGGTAAAGTTACTCGCGCACAATTGGAAGCAATTGCTAAGCAGAAAATGCCTGATTTAACAGCAGCAGATTTAGACGCAGCCGTTCGCACCATCGCTGGAAGTGCCAGAAGCATGGGGTTAATAGTTGAAGGCGTGGAGGGTTAAATGATGAAAAAGCTCTCTAAGAGACAACAAGTGATTCAAAAAAGTATTGTTCCTGGCAAAGTTTATGATTTTGTGAGTGCGGTACAACTCTTAAAACAACTTCCACCTGCAAAGTTTCCAGAAAGTATCGACATCAGCGTGAATTTAGGCGTTGATGCGCGTAAATCTGATCAGGTTGTTCGTAGTGCGGCAGTGTTGCCTCATGGAACGGGTAAAGTGGTTCGTGTAGCAGTGTTTACGCAAGGGGCAAATGCGGATGCTGCAAGAGCTGCGGGCGCTGATTTGGTGGGTATGGATGATTTAGCCCAGCAAATTCAAGCTGGAAATATGAATTTTGATGTTGTGATAGCGAGTCCTGATGCCATGGGTGTAGTGGGTCGTTTAGGACAATTATTAGGGCCAAGAGGCTTGATGCCAAATCCAAAAGTTGGCACGGTTACGATGGATGTTGCAACTGCCATTAAGAATGTGAAAGGCGGTCAGGTACGTTATCGTTCAGATAAAAATGGAATAGTGCACTGCTCTATTGGTAAGTTGAGTTTTGAAGCAAATGCCTTGAAAGAAAATTTAGAAGCATTGCTTGAGAGTTTGCGTAAAGCAAAACCAATATCCTCAAAAGGGATTTACATGAAGAAAATTTCCGTCTCAACAACGATGGGACCAGGCTTGTTAATTGATCAAGCTTCGTTAAGTTTTTAAGGCGGCAGTAGCTGTCTAAGACCGCGGGTACATTGTCATTGGCAATGTTTAAATGATGCAAATTGGCTCGCGCAGACGGTAGATGAAACGCCGGAGTATTTCGGAGTGCAGTCACCGTAGGGGGCAAAACCCTCACCCGCCCTTCGGGCACCCACTCCCATAATCGGGAGAGGGGGGTGAACTAGAGAGAGGAGTAGCGATAGGTGACGTTAAGACTAGAACAGAAGAAGGAAATCGTAGCCTCCGTGCAGGAGCTAGCGAGTCGTTCCATGACTCTGATTGCGGCTGATTATAAAGGCCTTTCAGTCGGAGACATGACGACATTGCGAGCCAATGCTCGGAAAGCAGGTGTTCATCTTCGGGTTGCACGAAATACGCTGGTGCGACGCGCTTTGAAGGGTACACCCTTTGAATGTATGAATGATTCACTAGTAGGGCCGGTATTGCTGGCATTTGCTGGGGATGAGTTAAGTGCAGGGGCGCGATTAATCCGTGATTTTGCGAAGACAAATGAAAAATTGGTTGTTAAAGCACTTTCTTTAGGTGGAAAGTTGTTAGATGGCAAGCAATTAGAAATGGTTGCAAAATTACCGACGCGTGATGAAGCCATTTCGAAGTTAATGGCTATCATGCAAGCGCCGATTGCAAAATTTGTGCAAACCGTGGCAGCACCCCATGCGAAATTAGTTAGGACGTTAGCCGCTGTTCGAGATCAGAAACAGCAGCAAGCGTAATGTATTGGTTTAGAACTTGATAAAATTTGGAGAAATAAAATGGCCCTTTCAAATGAAGAAATTTTAAAAGCGATTGCGCATAAAAGCGTAATGGACATCGTTGAGTTAATCGAGATGATGGAAAAGGAATTTAATGTTACAGCTGCTGTAGCGGTAGCTGCAGCACCAGCAGCAGGCGGTGGCGCTGCTCAGGTGGAAGAACAAACCGAATTTAACGTTGTGATGACCAGTCATGGTGAGAACAAAGTTAATGTGATTAAGGTAGTTCGTACCATCACAGGCCTTGGATTAAAAGAAGCCAAGGATTTAGTTGAAGCGACACCCGCGATTGTTAAAGAAGGTATTTCTAAGAAGGATGCTGAAGACGTCAAGAAACAACTTCTTGAAGCGGGCGCTGTTGTTGAGATCAAATAGTAACGCCTTGTTTATAAGTGAATGGCCAACGGCACTGCCGTTGGCTGTTTTGGTTATTTAATTATTTGTCAGAGGAACCGAGATGGCTGGCACTGACACACGAGCACTGTCTTACACAGAACGAAAACGGATCCGCGCTAACTACGGTAAGCGTAGAGATATGTTGGAAGTTCCCCCATTACTGAATATTCAATTGCAGTCTTATCATGAGTTTCTGCAACCTAATATTCAACCGGCTGCCCGAAAAACGGTGGGATTACAAGCGGCGTTTAGCTCCGTATTTCCGATCACCAGCTATTCTGGTCATGCCATTTTAGAATATGTGGGGTATCAACTAGGAACTCCAGCATTTGATGTCAAAGAATGTCAAATGAGGGGATTAACCTATGCTGCACCATTGCGAGTTAAAATTCGCTTGGTTATTTATGATAAGGAATCGCCTGCTGATGCGAAAGTCATTAAGGATGTTCGCGAACAAGAAGTCTATATGGGCGAATTGCCTTTAATGACGGATAGCGGAACCTTTGTTATCAACGGTACAGAACGAGTTGTGGTATCTCAGTTGCATCGCTCTCCTGGGGTATTCTTTGAACACGATAAAGGGAAAACCCATTCTTCGGGCAAATTATTATATGCCGCGCGAATTATTCCTTATCGAGGATCCTGGCTAGATATTGAGTTTGATCCTAAAGACTGCATTTTTGTGCGAATAGATAGACGCCGTAAACTACCCGCTTCCATTATATTACGTGCGGTAGGGTATACCAATGAAGAAATGTTGGGACTCTTTTTTGAGACAAACACCTTTACTTTTGAGAAAGATAAGTGGGTCTTAGAATTGGTTGCGAATCGCCTTCGGGGTGAAACAGCTCTTTTTGATATTAAAACACCGAAGGGTGAAGTATTAATTGAAATGGGCCGTCGCGTCACTGCAAAACATATTCGCCAATTGGAAGAGTTAGGTATTAGTCAGCTCGAAGTTCCGAGCGATTATTTACTGGGCAAAACCATTGCGCACGACATTATTGATCAGGAAAGTGGGGAAATAGTAGCCCTTGCCAATGCAGAAATTACCGCAGAAGTGCTCCAGGCATTGCGTCAAGCTAATATTAAAACGCTTAAAACTTTATATACCAATGATTTAGATCATGGTCCGTATTTCTCTGACACCATCAAAGTTGATCCAACTAAGACTCAAATAGAGGCATTGGTTGAAATCTATCGCATGATGCGTCCCGGAGAACCCCCTACAAAAGATGCGGCAGAACAATTATTCCAAAATCTATTTTTTGTACCAGAACGTTACGATTTATCCCCGGTTGGAAGAATGAAATTCAATCGAAGAGTAGGACGTAATGAATCTGTAGGCCCAGGTGTATTATCCAAATTGGATATTGTTGATGCCTTGAAAGTTCTAATCGACATTCGAGATGGTCGCGGGGAAGTAGATGATATTGATCATTTAGGTAACCGTCGAGTTCGAAGTGTGGGCGAAATGGCAGAGAATCAATTCAGGGTTGGTTTAGTTCGGGTTGAGCGAGCTGCAAAAGAACGACTCAGCTTAGCGGATTCTGAAGGGTTAATGCCGCAGGATCTTATCAACGCTAAGCCAGTATCTGCAGCAATTAAAGAGTTTTTTGGCTCGAGCCAATTGTCGCAGTTTATGGATCAAAATAACCCATTATCGGAGGTCACTCATAAACGCAGAGTTTCTGCGCTTGGACCTGGCGGATTAACTCGAGAACGTGCTGGCTTTGAAGTTCGCGACGTTCACATTACCCATTATGGTCGAGTGTGTCCTATTGAAACCCCAGAAGGTCCAAATATTGGGTTAATTAATTCTTTAGCTGTATATGCTAGAACGAATGAATATGGGTTTTTGGAAAGTCCCTATCGAAAGGTGGTGGATGCCAAAGTCACCAATGAAATTGTTTATTTGTCTGCTATTGAAGAAGGTCATTTTGTGATCGCTATGGCGAATGCAACGACTAACCAAAAAGCCGAGTTAATTGACAATTTAGTGCCTTGTCGTAATAAAAATGAATTTACATTTTCAACACCGGATAAAGTTCAGTTTATGGATGTTTCTCCTAAACAGATCGTTTCCGTTGCAGCTTCGTTGATTCCGTTTTTAGAACACGATGATGCTAACCGTGCGTTAATGGGTTCGAATATGCAACGCCAAGCGGTGCCAACCTTACGTGCTGAGAAGCCATTAGTTGGAACCGGGATGGAACGAGTGGTTGCTATTGACTCTGGTGTTACAGTGATCGCGCGTCGCAGCGGTATTGTAGACTCCGTGGATGCGGCACGAATTGTAGTGCGAGTAGACGATTCTGAAACAGAGGCTGGTGAAGCGGGTGTTGATATTTATAATTTGACCAAGTATTTACGATCAAATCAAAATACTTGTATCAATCAAAAGCCATTGGTAAATCCGGGCGAAAGTATTAGTCGGGGCGATGTTTTAGCCGATGGTCCGTCAACAGACATGGGTGAATTGGCTTTAGGGCAGAACCTATTGATAGCCTTTATGCCTTGGAATGGTTACAACTTTGAAGATTCTATTCTAATTTCTGAACGTGTTGTGGAAGAAGATAGATTCACCACTATTCATATTGAAGAATTAACGTGTATTGCGCGAGATACCAAATTAGGATCTGAAGAAATCACTTCAGATATTCCGAACGTGGGTGAAGGTGCTTTATCACGGCTTGATGAATCTGGTGTGGTTTATATTGGAGCAGAAGTCACTTCGGGTGATATTCTGGTGGGTAAAGTCACACCTAAAGGTGAGACACAGTTAACGCCAGAAGAAAAATTACTGCGAGCTATTTTTGGTGAAAAAGCATCCGATGTTAAAGATACTTCTTTAAGAGTTCCCACGGGAATGAATGGAGTGGTCATCGATGTTCAAGTCTTTACGCGTGATGGCGTTGAGAAAGACGCGCGTGCCCTAGAAATTGAAAAAGCTGCATTAATGCGAGTTAAAAAGGACTTGGGGGGTTCAACTTCAAAATGT